>JANXZT010000476.1 GCA_025355395.1 Betaproteobacteria bacterium | reverse complement strand
TGGGCTCGGGCCTGGACCTCACGGGGCCGCATGCGACGAATGCGGGGTGGCAAAAGCGACACAGTCGACCTTACCGTAGCTATTGCCGAAGAGTTCACTCAGTCGACGGTGCGTTCCGAGTCACTGGAGGCTCGTGCCGTTACACACCGAGCAAGCGGTACAGTGTCCTTCGCTGGGAGATCGACGATTCCACTAAATACTCGCTCGCGTCGTTGCCACGTCGGTTTAACACTAATTGTAATACGTGGCTTGCGCAAGGTGGCATCTACCAGCGATCTCACGTTAGCTCGGTCGACGATCGATTCCATCATTCCGATACGACCAGCCGTGGCGCCGTTGTCGGGTGACGTCAGATACCTCCGACCTTTCGGCGCGGACGTAGCGCGTTAGCAATGTCGCGGGGTTGTGCCCCGAGCTTGAACAACGACCGAACGAGAAGATCGACAGTCACGCTAGGATCCGAAGCCTCCATCTTGGCAACGCGGGACTGGCTAGAGCGGAGTCGTTTGGCAACTTCCACTTGCGACAACTCTTGGGCTGCCCGCAACGCCTGTAGTGTCTCGCTCAGAGCTACCTTGAACTCGACAAAAGCCGCCTCTTCGTTGGATAGCTTGAGAAACTCGCGCGGCGTGCCGACCGTCCAACCGCCCGCCTTGAGTTTCGCGCGTTTCTGTCTGTTCATCTTTTCTCCTTGGACTCGGTTAGTCGTCTGCTGGCTCATCATATTGACGGAGCCGCCGCCGACAATCCGCGATCACATGGGCCGGGGTCTGCGCGCTCTTCTTGCCGAATACATCGACAATGACGACTGCATCCTCATCGAGACGATAGATGACCCGCCATGCGGCAACATCGGCCATAATCCGCAATTCGTGACAGCGGGCGCCAATGCCCGGCATCGGTCGCGAATGTGGCAGGCTGAGCTTGGCTCCGCCCTGCAATTGACGCAGCAATATTCCGGCCTCGATGCGAGTGGCGAGGGAGAACGGCGGCGTTTTCACCTCGCCCCGCAGCCACACAAGTGGCTTGCCTAAATCTGGCACCTAGCCATTATATGTCAGATTAGACATAAATGTAACTAGGACTACCCCCTGGTCTCCCGAGAGACCTGAACATGCGGGGTCACGTGCAGGTATTCGGCGGCTTCCTGGGGTCGGTAAAATCAGCAGGATGACAATCGACGCGCTTGTTCCGATTCTTACCCCGCACGGCCGCCTGCTCCTTGCGCCGGATCACGATGCCCCGATCCTGGCGGAGTCGACGCAGACCAAGCTTATTCAAGCGTTCGCCAACGGTGCGGGTCACGGCCTCCTGCAACTCGGAGCGGGCGAGGTGGGAACGGCACTGCCGCCGGTGTTGCGCTACTGGCGTGACTTCGGCGCGCGCTACGTCACGGCCGTGTGCGCGGCGCCGGACACTGGCGAACGCGGGTATGAAGGGCGCGGCACTCTCATGGCCGCACCGCCCGCGCAAGATCTTGATGCACTTGCGGCAGACGCGCCGCCGATGACGGGCGCGGAGTATCTGACCGCTTCGGTGCTGCGCTCGCTATGGACGGATCTCGATGCGGCGTTCCGCGCGGAGCTGACGCAATCGAAACAGTCGCTGCAGGATTTCCTCAAGCATCGTCATCCGGCCTGGAATCTGGTGGGCCGCGTGCATTTCAATCTCGCCGAAAACCGCGGCGATGAAGCAGCGCCATTCGCCTTTGTCGCCACTTACACGACGCGCCTTTCGGCACACGCCAAGGCGCAGCACCTGCCGCTCGCGCAGGCGTTGCGCGAATACTCGGATGGGAAAAGTCAGGCACGGCTGCTTTCCCTATTGCTGCCGGTACAGCGCGCAGCGGAGCGATGCAGCTGGCTGCGTGCGATGGTTGACGCTGGCGAGATCTATCATCCACTGCGCTGGACACCGGCCGAGGCCTACCAATTCCTCACTGACGTGCCGCAACTGGAAGCGGCGGGCATCATTGTGCGTGCGCCGGGCAACTGGCAGGCCGGCCGGCCCGCCCGCCCGCAAATCCAGGCGAGCGTTGGCGGCAAAGCCCCGTCCTGGTTGGGCAAAGACGCGCTGCTCGATTTCAGCATGCAGATGACGCTGGACGGCGAGAACCTCAGCGCGGCCGAGATCAAAAAACTGCTCGCCGGCTCCGACGGCCTACAGCTAATTCGTGGACGCTGGGTCGAGGTCGATGGGAAGAAACTGGCCCGCATGCTCGAGCGGTTTCGTGCGATCGAGCAGGCTGCGGCTGCGGGCGGGCTTGCCTTCGCCGAGGCGATGCGTCTGGTCGCGGGAGCCGCGCTTGGGGGAGAGAGCGCAGTCGCGCCCGACGCCGACTGGTCGCAAGTCGTCGCCGGCCCATGGCTCGCCGAGACACTGAAAGGGCTGCGCGGTCCGGAGGGGCTGGCGCGTGTGGAACCGGGCCCCGAGCTCAAGGCGACGCTACGGCCGTATCAGCAGGCAGGCGTGCGCTGGCTGTATCTGCTCTACCGGCTCGGACTGGGCGCTTGCCTCGCCGACGACATGGGTCTCGGGAAGACCATCCAGGTACTGTCGCTGCTGCTGGTATTGAAACGAGAGGGGCGGGAGGAGAGAGTGAATGGCGGCGAGCGGCGCCCAAGCCTGCTGGTCGCGCCAGCCTCGCTGCTGGCGAACTGGGCGGCGGAGATCGCACGCTTTGCGCCAAGTCTCAACGTCGTGATCGCGCACCCTTCGACAACGCCGGCGACCGAGTTGCGTGCGCTCGACGGGCAACGTCTCGCCGGTGTCGACCTGGTGATCACCAGCTACGGCTCGCTGCTGCGGCTGCCGCTTCTGGAGGCCGTGTCCTGGCACGTCATGGTATTGGACGAAGCGCAGGCGATCAAGAATCCGGGAGCGAAGCAGACGCGCGCGGTCAAGAAGCTCGAAGCGCGCTCGCGCATCGCGCTCACCGGCACACCCGTGGAAAACCGTCTGTCGGACCTGTGGTCCATTTTCGATTTCACTTACCCCGGGCTGCTCGGCACCGACAAGGTCTTCTCCACCTTCGCAAAGCGGCTGGCGAAGGCCGAGCATTATGGCCCGCTGCGCGAGTTGGTGCGCCCCTATATCCTGCGGCGGCTGAAGACCGACAAATCGGTGATCGCCGACCTGCCGGACAAAACCGAGCTGAAGGCCTACTGCCACCTGAGTCCCGCACAGGCGGCGCTGTATCAGCGCGCCGTGGAAGATCTTGCGGCAGGTCTCGAATCCACCGAGGGCATCGGGCGCAAGGGCATGGTGCTGTCGTTCCTGATGCGGTTCAAGCAAATCTGCAACCATCCTTCGCAGTGGTTGGGCGATGCTGCCTGGGCCGAAGCCGACAGCGGCAAGTTCGCGCGCCTGCGCGAAATCGCCGAGGTGATCGCCGCCAAACAGGAGAAAGTGTTGGTGTTCACGCAATTCCGTGAAACGACCGAGCCCATCGCTGCATTCCTGGGCTCGGTGTTCGGGCGTGCAGGGCTGGTATTGCACGGTGGCACCGCTGTGGCCAAGCGGCGGGAAATGGTGACGCGATTCCAGGAGGACGAGCTGACGCCGTACTTCGTGCTCTCGTTGAAGGCCGGCGGTGTCGGGCTCAACCTGACTGCGGCGTCGCATGTTATTCACTTCGACCGTTGGTGGAATCCGGCGGTCGAGAATCAGGCCACCGATCGCGCGTTCCGCATCGGCCAGACGAAGAACGTGCTGGTGCATAAGTTTGTGTGCCGCGGAACGGTCGAAGACAAAATTGACCAGTTGATCGAATCGAAGCAACAGCTCGTCCGAGATGTGCTGGAGGGCAGCGCGGAATTGCTCCTGACAGAAATGAGCGACAAGGCGCTGCTCGATCTGGTCACGCTCGACATTCATGCCGCGCGGCAGGAAGTCTGACCACGAGAGGGATGCGCGATGAGTTTCGGATGGAAGCCCTATGTATCGGTCGCGGAGCGCCGCAGAAAAGCCGAACGTGCCGCGGCCCAATTCAGAAAAAAGGGTATGTCGCTCTCGCCAGTAACGGGCGGGCGCGGCGCCATTGCCACGACCTTCTGGGGAAAAGCCTGGTGTGCCAACCTTGAACGTTACAGCGACTACTCAAACCGGCTGCCACGTGGACGTACCTATGTCCGCAACGGTTCGGTGATCGACCTCAAGATCGCCCAGGGTGAGGTGCAGGCGCAGGTAATGGGTTCCAGCCTTTACGACGTTGCGGTAAGCGTCGCATCCGCGCCAAAGAAGCAGTGGAAGGCGATCGGTGGGGACTGCGCGGGGTCGATTGATTCGCTGGTCGAACTGCTGCAAGGGCGCCTTTCGAAAGGCGTGATGGAACGCATCTGCCGGCCTCACACGGGGCTGTTTCCGTCGCCGGGTGAAATCACCTTCAAATGCAGCTGTCCGGACTGGGCTGCAATGTGCAAACATGTTGCCGCCGTGCTATACGGCGTGGGTGTCCGGCTGGATGAGCAACCTGAACTACTGTTCATCCTGCGCCGGGTCGACGCGAAGGACCTTGTCGCACGCGCGGGGGCAGGTCTGCCGAGGCCTACAGTTGGGCCCGCGGCTGGCAAGTTGCTCGACAACTCGCTGCTAGGCGAAGTATTCGGCATTGAGATGGCAGAAGCGGCCTTACCCGCTGCACGCGGCAAAGCGACTGCCGCGAGAAAAAACCCCGCCGCACGCGAGAAGCTGCCGGTGCCAAAGAATCCAGCAGCCAAGCGTACAACGGCTGTCGGCGCCCTCACGCGAGGCGCAGCCGCTGTAAAGCGCGAACGCTTCGGAGGCAAGAATTAGCGCGGTGATCTACGCAAAGTATCCGCTAACGTTACGTAGTGCTCGGTGGCCTTATTGATGTCTGCAGGACGCGGTTTCGCAAGCGCTCGAAGATGTTCTCATCTGTCTTCTTGGCTTTGCCCGTGGGCATATTCTCTGTGGCTACCTTGCACCATTTGTGAGCCTCTCGGCCGTTCTCGGCGAAGACGTTACCAGCGCCATCCACGCCGATGAAGAAGGGCAGCGAGCGGGGCATCCGGCAGGTCGCCTGTTAGCGAAAGTCACGGGATGTCCTGCACCTCTCCCGGGGGGCCCTCGTGGTGCGGATGGAGTTCGCGCGGCGGCTGGGCCGGTGGGCCGCCCACAGGCACGGCACGCGACAGGAATGCAATGACCGCATTTCCGAAAATGTCGTTGCGGTCTCCCGCTACCATGTGGGCAGCGTCAGTGACATTGACGTACTCGCAATGCGGACACAACTGCCGAAACTCGAGAACACCTTGCTCAGTAAGGACATCCGACAGGCCACCGCGCACGAGCAGGGTCGGCAGCTTCAATTTGCGTGCACACGCTTCGAGACGCAGCTGACGCTTCACCAGATCGAGCTGCGGGGACCGCCTGAACCTCGGGTCCCAATGCCATCGATATTTGCCGTCCCGTCCAAGGCGGACATTCTTGCCCAGTCCATCCAGGTTTCTCGGGCGCTGGCGCTGTGGTTGATAGTTGGCAATGGCCTGGGCTACCGCGTCCAACGAGTCGAATCCGTCTGGATGTTGGCTCATGAAGGCACCGATCTTGGCGACACCTTCTTGCTCGATACGTGGCGCCACATCGACCATCACCAGCGCGGTGGCGTCCACGTGATCTTCCCCCACGGCAACTAGGCTCGTGCCTCCACCCATGGATGCGCCTACGAGCACGGGTCGTCGGTTGCCAAGTGCCACGATGACGCACTTCAGGTCCTCCACCATGACGTCCTGGTCGTAACGCCCGTCAGGAGCCCAGTCCGAGTCGCCGTGCCCTCGCGCATCCAACGCCACGGCGTAATAGCCGGCGGTCGCTAACAGTTCGCCGGCCCCTTTCCAGGCGTGGCGCGTCTGCCCACCGCCATGTTGCAAAACTACCAGCGGCGCGTTCGGATCACCCCACGAATCGCCTGCCAGGCGTACCCCGCGCGCACCCGTCCAAAAGTGCAGCGGCTCGGGTGTTCCAGCAAGCTTTTTTCCTGCGCTCATGCGGCTCACTGTACCCGATTCTCGGTGCGCTTGTCCGTGCACGCGTGTCGTTGCAGCGACCCGCGTCAGGATAGACGCGCGCCCCGCTAACGGCAATTGGACGCGGGACGATTACGGTTGACATGGTACGCGTCGCGTCGTGCCGCCCGGCAATCGGCTCGAGGCGTTGCGCGGGCGCCGAACGGGTCAACACAGCATCCGCATCAACGACCAATGGCGCATCTGCTTTCGGTGGAAGGAGGGGGAATGCACGACGTCGAGATTGTCGACTATCACTGAGGAACGACTATGGCGACGAAACAGCTGGATCCTATCCCGCCCGGAGAAATCCTCCGCGAGGAATTCATGAGGTCGCTCGGCGTCAGCATCAACTCGCTAGCACGGGATCTCGATGTGCCGTCGAACCGTATCAGCGAGTTCGTAAACGGCAAGCGCGCCATCACGGCCGACACCGCATTGCGCCTCGGCAAGTATTTCGGCGTCTCGCCGGAGATCTGGCTCGATCTGCAGTTCGATTACGAACTCAGGGTTGCGCAGCGCGACGTCTGGCCAAGGGCTGAGCTACGAGTGCGAAGTCGCGCGGCGGCCCAGGAACAGCAGTAGTCCGCAACTATGGAATCACGGCTGGGCTCCGGTCAACGAACACTTTCCGATGCAGGTCGCGCAGTACCGATTGCCCCGGACCTGACATAGTCGAGCCCGGAGCACTTGACTCCGGAACGGCGAACCAATAGTAACAATCGGACGCGCGCAACGCCACGGTCAGACCTCGGGTGAATGAAGCGGAGTCCCCCGCGCTTTGAGCGAAATACCAAGTGCTCAGAACAGTGCGAATGCGCTAAGGGCGCTTTCCGCATGCGCGGAAGCTAACAGCCAAGAGCAGCCGCTGGCCCGCAAGTGGTGCGACGGAGTGGGTCACCGACGGAGTGGGTCACCTATTGCGACGCCGCCGCGCGCGCGAGCCGCTGGACGAATGTGGACAGGACGTCGGCGCTGACGTCGGATACTGCGAGCCAATCCATCCCGGCACCCGTTGCATACGCGACGTTGAAGCCGCGCACGGTGCGTAGCGACGATGGCGCATGCGCCGCCTCAGGACGAACAAAGACGTCAATCGTGTGTTGGCGATAGCGGTAGACCAGTGTCGCGACCGGCCGCTTCTCGAGCGTATCAAGCCTGCCGCCGGCGAGAACGAAGCCCTCGTCGGCCAAGTCCTGTACCGGTGGCGAATAGTCCAGCCGCGCCGAGAGCCATGGTTTGACCGTATGCTGATCGGACGATGCGACCTCGATCAGATGGTTGTTGAGCGTCGCCCGCACGTGGGTCGCCACGGCTTCGACGGCGACATCTTCATTGGCGCGCCAATCGATGACCGCGGTGCCGACGACCCAGGCGAGCACGGTGGCCGTGCAGCCGGCGAGCGCGCCCCCGGTGAGCCAGCGCCAGCGATTCGGCTCCAGGCGCGGACGAGCCGGCGCCACGGCATGCGTGTCTGCGAGCATTGCACGCACCCGGGTGTGTAGCGCCGGTGGCGCCCTAAAGTAAGGTACTTCGGCGCGAAGCCGAGCGCGCAATGCCAGCACGCCCTGGTGCTTCGTCGCACAACCCGCGCAGCTGCGCAAATGCTTCTCGATCGAGTGTCGCCGAAAGCCACCGAGTTCGTCGTCGGCATGCGCAGCGACCAGGGCTCCCGCTTCATTGCAATTCATCGGCATCTCCAGACGTCAACGCGCCGCGTGCAATAGCGGCGAGCGTTGCAGTAGGCCGCGGGCACGCGCGAGCCGGGACATCACCGTACCGATCGGGACGTCGGCAATCCGCGCAATTTCCTTGTATGACAGTTCCTCCAGTTCGCGCAAAATCAGCACCTCGCGAAAAATCAGCGGCAGCTCTGCGACCGCGTCGGCCAGCATTCGCGACTCGGCGCCGCGTAGCGCCGCCTGCTGAGGATCCATCGCCGCAGGGTCGATGGCCAAATCAATGGCGGTGCCGTCGTCGGGGGCTATCTCCGCCGGACGGTTGCGCCGGCACCAGTCGTAAAAGGCGTGGCGCACGATGGTCAGGAACCAAGCCTTGCCATCGCTGCCGTGCAACGCGCCGACGTAGGTGAGCGCACGCACGCAGGCGTCCTGGACCACGTCCTCGGCGTCATTGACGTTGCGCGTTAGCCAGCGCGCCATGTTGTAGCCGGCATCGAGATGCGGCAAGACCAGCTCTTCGAAACGCGGGTGCTGAGACAAGCGGACGCTCCGTGCCTTACTGACTATACCGCGGTGCCGGCAATTTTATTCCAGTCGTGTGAAGCCTCGTACGCGAGGCCAAATACGTAATACCGACTAATTGCCCGGTTTATTCCCGACACCATGAATCTCGACGCTGCGGGAATATATGTGAGCGTGGAAAGGTATTGCATTGCGCAACCCCTTTTTTCTCTCCTAAGGAGTTTACACATGAGGCACCCGATCGATCGGCGAGAGTTTTTGAGATTGGCGGGACTGGGAGGCGTCGTGTTCGCCTCGAGTCTCGGCACCGCGGGCTGCGCCGGCACGATGTCCACGGCCAAGGACGGGGGTTACGACGACTTCTATTTCGTCCAGTTGTCCGACTCACATTGGGGCTTCGAAGGCCCACCCAACCCAGACGCCAAGGGGACGCTGAAAAAGGCGGTTGCCGCCGTCAACAGCTTGTCCGAGCCGCCCGACTTCATCGTCTTCACCGGCGATCTCACGCATACCACTGACGACCCGAAGGTGCGCCGGCAGCGTCTCGCCCAGTTCAAGGAGATCGTCGGCGAGCTCAAGGTCAAGGACGTCCGCTTCATGCCCGGCGAGAACGATGCTTCGCTCGACCGGGGCGAGGCCTACCAAGAGTTCTTCGGCAAGACTTACTATACGTTTGACCACAAAGGCGTTCACTTCATCGCCGTGGACAACGTTTCCGATCCGCGCGCGCTTATTGGCGACGAGCAACTGCAATGGCTCGCGGCGGACCTCAAGCAGCAGCCACAGGACGCGAACATCGTCGTCCTGACGCATCGTCCGCTGTTCGACTTGTATCCGCAATGGGACTGGGCCACGCGTGATGGGGCGAAGGCAATCGATCTTCTGATGCCCCACTCGAATGTCACCGTGTTCTACGGCCACATCCACCAGGAGCATCACAAGATGACCGGGCACATTGCCCATCACGCAGCGAAAGGGCTGATGTTTCCGCTGCCCGTGGCTGGCTCGCAGCCCCAGCGTACTCCGCTACCGTGGGATCCGGCACAACCCTACCGGGGCCTTGGCTTCCGCGATATCGAGGCGGAGGCGAAGAAAGCGGAGTTCAAGCTCACCGAGCTTCCTGTTCAAAAGGCGTAATGCGATGCAAACGAAAAGAAGGCGATTCACGCTGGCGTTAGGCGGATTGCTGCTCGGCGCCGGAACGATCGGATTGCGCGCCGCCGCGCAGCCCAAGGAACAGGTCATCAAGATCCTGGCCCGGAGATTTACGTACTCCCCAAATCAGCTCACGCTGAAGAAAGGTATCCCCGTCGTACTGGAACTCACCACGGCCGATGTCCTCATGGGCTTCAACGCGCCTGATTTCCAGGCCCGCGCAGACATCATTCCCGGTCAGGTCGCCATAGTACGCCTCGTGCCGGACAAGGTCGGGACATTCACGTTCCTCTGCGACGTTTTTTGCGGTTCCGGACACGAGAGCATGAGCGGGACGATCACCGTCGTTGCATAAACGCATTTTTGATTGGCACGCTGCCGTTGACGAGTGAACGATTGAGGCGAAAGCAAATCGTGGACGCCGCCAAGGGCGAAGGTACGGATTGCGATCACTGCCTTCAATTCTTACCAGGCAAGACGGCAAGTGCCTTGGGTACCTGCAAAATAGTCCAAGGCGAGATCAATCCCCATGGCCACCGCATTGCATTTACGCCGAAGCCAAGAATAACTTTGCTGGGAATAAACGTCGACTTCCTTCGGTATTACGCATTCAAGGTTCGAGCGGCGTGCCAGTCCGCTGCCTCACCCTTCCATCCTCCTATGCCATTGGAAGAGACTAGCCGCCTCGGCGGAAGTGAAAAGATCGCGTGCTATCCGGTCAAGCTGGACGAGAACGGACGATTGCTGATCGGGTTGGACATGGATTTCACCCCAAACCTTCCCAGCTTTTGACCCGTGAGCGCGTGCGGTCGAAAAATA
>JANXZT010000452.1 GCA_025355395.1 Betaproteobacteria bacterium | reverse complement strand
CGCCGGCCTGCCGGCGCGCGTCGACGCGGCAGGACCCAGTGGCCCGCGCTGGTCTCAACTTTCCCCCCAGGAGCAACAGGTCCTGTCGCCGCTGCGTCCGGAATGGGATGAGCTCGAGCCCCAGCGCAAGGAAAAGTGGCGCGGGATTGCGCAACGCTACCCGCGGATGGGACCCCCCGAACAACAGCGCATGCAGCAGCAAATGCGCCCTTGGGCCGACCTCACCCCCGACGACCGGCGGGCGGCGCGCGAGCGATACCGTTCCCTTCGCGCGCTGCCTCCGGACAAGAAAGAAGACGTCCGGCAGAAATGGCAGCAATACCAGACGCTTCCCCCAGAAGCACGGCGCGAGCTCGCCCTGCGCAGGCCCGATCCAATGCCCTCGCCCAAGCCGCAATCCGCGTCGCAAGGGCAGCCCGTGCGACCCACGGGCGCTCCCCCGCGCGCGTTCCCGCCGCCACCGCAGTCACAGTGACAGGGTCGGCGGTTGTGGGCGACGAAGGCCCCCAGCCGATGCCCGCAGCGGGATTCATGCGCCGCATCGGGGCGCTGTTGTATGAAAGCCTGGTGCTGGCAGCACTCCTCCTGGTCAGCGGATTTCTGTTCCTGCCCCTGACTTCGCCTGCCGGTCCGGCCGGACGCGCGCTAACGATCCCCGCACTGCCCAGCCGGGTCATGACCTTTTGCCTCATGTTCACGGTGCTCGCGTTTTACTGCGTGACGCTATGGAGCGGCCACCGCCGCACGTTGGCGATGAAAACCTGGCGGATTGGGCTCGTGCGGCGTGACGGCGCTGCGCTTGACCGGCGCACCGCACTCCTTCGCTATCTCGCGGCGTGGATCGGGCCGCTGGCGGCGTTGGCCACGTATTTCGCGCTCGGGAAGCTCGGCCTCGGCATTCATGCATTGCCGCTCTTGTTCCTGAACTACGTGTGGGCACTGGTAGATCCCGACCGGCAGTTCCTGCACGACCGGCTGGCCGGAACCCGCCTGGTGAGCGCATCGGTAGCGGAAGCGGCCGCTACGCCGGGCGCCCCTCTAGCGAACGGGAAAGCGCCACTGCGAAGGCAATGAGCGCCATGCCGCCGAGGGCAGGAAGTCCCAGCGTCTCTCCGAAGACCAGATACGCCATCGCAGCGGTGAATGGCGGCACGAGGTAGAAAAGTCGGGCGACGTTAGCCGCCGCGCCATGACGCAGCAGCCAGTACAGGAGGCTGATCGCGCCCACCGACAGCACCAGCACCGACCAGCCGAGGGCGAACACGAATTCGCCGGTCCAGCGCACTGGGTCATGCTCCAGCAGCAAGGCGAGCGGCGCATACAGCATCGCGCAGGCGACGAACTGCACCACGGCGCCGCTGCGAAGATCGACGCGGGCACAAAATCGCTTCTGATACAGCGTGCCGACGCTGATGCCCAGGAGCGCGATGGCGGTCGACAACATTCCGCTCGCATCCCCGGTGAAGCTCACCTTGTGACGCACGACCAACCAGACCCCCGCGAGGCCGAGGAAGAGTCCCACCCATTGTCGCGGTGTCACGCGCTCGCCGAGCCATCCGCGCGCCAGCAACACGGTCATCAATGGCTGCAGTCCCACCAGCATCGACACGGTGCCCGCGGCCATGCCGCCGGACAAGGCCACGAACACGCCCCCGAGGTACGCCCCGTGCACCAGCCACGCGGACACCGCGATGTGAAGGATCTGTCGCGCGTTGCCCGGAGACGGCGCGCGCGTCACGACACAGACGAAGCCCATCAAGGCAGCGACCAGCAGAAAGCGATACCACAGGAAGGTCAGCGGTGGCGCGTACGGAAGCCCGTACTTCGCCGCGATGAAGCCGGTGCTCCAGAGCAGCACAAAAAGCGCCGGGAAGGTGAGCTGCCGGCGAGCGTGCGTGCGCGAGGCCGGCGTCATCGACGCAGGACCCGTCGACAATGCCCATGGGAAGCCAACGCGCCAGCGGGGCTCGGCCGCTCCCTTGCGATCAGTCGCCGGTCTTGGCGGTAACGGGTGATTCGTATCGCGCTATGCTCTCGAGGATCTCCTGCTTCGCCTCTTCCGGGCCCGTCCAACTCGAAATGCGTACCCATTTTCCCGGCTCGAGGTCCTTGTAATGCTCGAAGAAATGCGCGATCTGCAGCGTGGTGATCTCGGGCAGGTCGCGCGGCGACTGGATTGCGCGGTACAAGGCAGAAAGCTTGTCGATTGGCACTGCCAGGATCTTGGCGTCGCCGCCGGCCTCGTCGTCCATCTTGAGCATCCCGATCGGCCGGCAGCGAACGACCACGCCGGTAATCAACGGCACCGGCGAAAGCACCAGCACATCGCACGGGTCGCCGTCGTCGGAAAGCGAACGGGGAATGTAGCCGTAGTTGCACGGATAGTGCATCGACGTCGACATGAAACGATCGACGAACACCGCGCCGGTTTCCTTGTCGACCTCGTACTTGATCGCGTCGCCATGCATCGGAATTTCGATGATGACGTTGCAATCGTTGGGGACGTCCTTGCCAGCGGAGACGCGATCGAGATTCATGGATCCAGGGCGTAGTGGAGCGCGCCGGCATTATCGCGCGGATTCGCACCGGCGCGGCCTGCACGGCTTGGTTCGCTCGCGATAAGCTTCAGGCGATGCCGCGGTAGGACGAGGAATAGCCGATATAGATGTCGCGAAAGCGCGCGAAGGCTTCGCGTTCGCTCGTCTTCATCTCGCGAAAGGCCACTGCGGGCCGTCCCGCCCAGATCCAACCCGCCTTGACCACGGTTCCGGGCGGCACTTGGGCCCGGGCGCCCACGCAGCCGCCCGGCTGCACCGACACGCCGTCGC
>JANXZT010000398.1 GCA_025355395.1 Betaproteobacteria bacterium | reverse complement strand
CATCGACTTCGATGCCGCCACCGAGGCGTTGATCGAGGTCGATGGCGATCTTGGGCGGCGGTGGATCGAAGCCCGTCGCGCAATGCCGCTGGCAGCGCGCGCTACGCCGCGGGAATGGGTCGATCATTGGCGGTCCTGGCTCGAGCGTTGCGGCTGGCCCGGTGATCGCACATTCGACAGTGCTGCGTGGCAGGCGAGGCAAGCGTGGGAAGAGCTCCTCACCGGCTTCGCCGAGCTTGCCACCGTGGAAGCACGTCTCTCGCGCGACGTCGCGTGGTCGACGTTGCGGCGGATCGCGCAGGACACGGTGTTTGCGCCGGCATCTTCGCCCGCATCGATCGCGATCCTCGGCGTGCTCGAAGCCGCAGGCCTGCCCTTCGATGCCCTCTGGATCGCCGGGCTGACGGCGGAACGCTGGCCGCCGGCGCCTGCGCCCAATCCGTTCCTGCCTCTGGCATGGCAGCGCGAACGCGGCGTGCCGCGCTCCTCTCCGGCACGCGAGCTCGCGTACGCGCAAACACTGACGGCGTTGCTGGCGCGGGGTGCGCCCGAAGTAGTGATGTCCTCGGCGCAACGCGACGGCGATACGCCGCTGCTGCCATCGGCCTTGCTGCTGTCATGGCCGGAGCGCCGGGTGCCCGAACCGGCGACTTCTTACACCGCGCAGATCGCAGCAACGGGCGTGCTCGAAGCCATCGATGACGCGATGATTCCGCCGTTGCCACCGCAAAGCGATACGCGTGGCGGCGCCTATCTCATCGCCCAATTCGTCGATTGTCCCTTTCAGGCGGTGGCCAATGCACGACTGACGGCCGATCCCTGGCCCGCGCCGCTCGAAGGCTTGTCGCCAATGGAGCGCGGCACGCTGATGCACGCGGCGCTGGCGCACTTCTGGCGCGAGACGCGTGACCAGGCGAGCTTGCTGCGCCTCACGCCGGAGTCGTTCTCCACGCGGGTCGCCGAGGCCGCGATGCTTGCGCGCGCCGCGCTTTCCGCGCGCCGCTGGCAACAGGTCGCGCCCGCGGTGGCGGCCGGCGAATCGATGCGACTCATTCGTACGATGACGGCCTGGCTCGAACACGAGCGGGAACGCGCGCCGTTTGTGGTCGAAGCAGTGGAATCGGAAGCGACGCTGGCCATCGCCGGCCTGCGATTGCAGATGCGGCTCGATCGCGTGGATGCGCTCGCTGATGGCGGGATCGCGATCATCGATTACAAGGGCGGCCTTGCTGATCATCCCGGCCGCTGGTTCGATGCGAAACGTCCACGGGCGCCGCAATTGGGTCTTTATGCGTTGGCGCACCGGGCGATGGCGCCCGAAGTCGCGGTGCGGGCAGTGGCCTATGTGCAGCTACGGCCGGACAGCATCGGCGCCGTAGGGCTCGCGGCGGATGCGAGGGCATGGCCCGCGTTGACTGAAATCGGGGCATTGCGCGGCGTTGTGGCCGGCATGGACGCCATGGATACCGCCGTGGATGGCTCAGCGGCGGCGCCACCCGCGTTCGCCGATTGGACGGCCGTCGAAGCATGGTGGCAATTGCATCTCGGCGTCGTGGCCGGCGCCTATGCGGCGGGACATGCCGGGGTCGCGCCCCGGGACCCCGCCACCTGCGGCCGATGTGGCCGGCAGATCCTGTGCCGCATCGGCAGGCCCTCCGATCCTGACGACATGAGCGGCCGCGATGCCTGACCAATCGCCCGATCGCTCCCTCGCCGAGCGCGACGCGGAAGAGCGCCTGCGCGCACTCGATGTCACGCGCTCATTTCTGGTACAGGCGCCTGCGGGTTCGGGCAAGACCGAGCTTCTGATCCAGCGCTTTCTGGCATTGTTGGCAACCGTCGAACGCCCGGAATCGATTCTTGGGATGACATTCACGCGCAAGGCGGCGGGCGAAATGCGCGAACGCATCATTCATGCGTTGCGCGACGCTGCGGCGGGCGGCCCGATCATCGGCGCGCATGCCGGGCATACGCGTGCACTCGCGACCGCCGCGCTGGCGCGCGACGCCGCGCTCGGCTGGCATCTCATCGACCATTCCGCGCGATTGCGACTGGTCACGATCGATGCCATTGCCACCGGCCTCGCGCGTGAAGCCCCGCTGACCACGCGCACCGGCGCGATGCCCGGATTCAGCGAGCACCCGGAAGCGCTCTATCACGCCGCCGCGAGCGAAGCCTTGGCGCACGCCGCCCCGGATGACGCAGCGTGGCGAACACTGCTCGACCACCTCGACAATGACGGCGAGCGGGTGGTGGATCTCCTCGCACAACTACTGCGCAAGCGCGACCAATGGCTGCGTCATCTAGTCGGGATCGACCCGGACGGATTGCGCGCCGCACTCGAAGCTACGCTTTCCGACGAGATCGACGCACGGCTCGCGGCGGCACATGCGTCATTTCCGGCGAGTGTGTTGCCGTGCCTGGCGGCCTCCGCGCGCCATGCGTTGCCCCATCTTACGGACGAATCCGGCGATGCGCAGCTGCTGCGCGCCTTGCAGACATGCTTTGAGGCGGGTGGCGTGCCTGGGGTGACCGGCGACGCGCTGGCGGACTGGGAGGCACTCGCCAACTGGCTGCTTGTAAAAGGGCCTGCATGGCGCAAGACGGTCAACAAGGCGCAGGGCTTTCCGCCCAAAGGTACTGGCGCCATGGCGGTGGAACGCGAGGCGCGGAAAGAAGCGATGCTCGCGCTGCTCACTGACCTCGCGCAAGTGCCGGGATTGAATGACGCCCTGCATGCCGTGCGCCACCTTCCACCCCGCCGCTATGCCGAAACGGCATGGGAGGTGATTGCGGCGCTGCTGACCGTGCTGCCAGGCGTTGCGGCCGCGCTCAAGGTGCAATTTGCGGCGCAACGAACCATCGATTTCAGCGAAGCAACCGAGCTGGCACTCCTCGCACTGGGAACGCCCGATGCGCCTTCGGACGTATTGCTCGCACTCGATCAGCGCATCGGCCATCTCCTCATCGACGAGTTCCAGGATACTTCGCTTGTGCAGCGCGACCTTGTCCTGCGACTCACTGCGGGCTGGATGGACGGTGACGGGCGGACACTCTTCGCGGTGGGCGACCCGATGCAGTCGATCTATCGCTTTCGCGAGGCCGAGGTGAGCCTCTTTCTCGCCGCTCAACGCGAACGCCGGATGGGCGATGTAACCCTGGAGCCGCTCACCCTGTCGCGTAATTTTCGTTCCCAGGCGGGGATCGTCGATTGGGTCAACCAAGTGTTCCCGAGGGTCCTGCCCGATGCCGATGATCCAGTGCGTGGCGCCGTTGCGTTCAAGCCGTCGGTCGCAAGCCACCCGCTGCACGAAGGCGAGTCTGTCACGATCGATCTGGTACCCACCGAGCACGAGGAGGCCATGCAGGTGGTGCGGCGGGTGCGTGATGCGCTGGCGGCGCAGTCGCAGGAGACCATCGCCATCGTGGTGCGTGCGCGGACGCATCTCGCATCCATCCTGCCGGCGCTGCGTGCGGCGGGCATCGCGTTCCAGGCCGTCGAGCTCGACCGCCTGACCGAGCGCGCCGCCATCCGCGACCTCCTGGCGTTAACCCATGCGCTGCTGCAGCCCGCCGACCGGCTCGCATGGCTTGCCGTCCTGCGCGCGCCGTGGTGTGGATTGGTGCTCGCCGACCTCCTGGCGGTGGCAACGGTATCGCCTACGTTGTGGCTGGCCATCCGCGATGTCGAGGCCGTGAGCGGTTTGTCCGCCGACGGCCGTGACCGGCTGGCGCGTGTCGTTGCAACGATTGCCGCCGCATTGAAGGCGCGTGCGCGTCAACCGCTTGACCTCGCGTTGCGCGGAGCATGGCTTGGGTTGGGTGGGCCCGCCACCACGCGCTCCGCCTCCGACCTCGAAGCGTCGGAGCGCTATTTTGCGCTGGTGGCCGAGCACATGGTGGCAGGTGATATTCCGGACTGGCCGGCTTTCCTTGCGGCCGTCGATGCGCTCCACGCAGGGCCGGACTCCGCGGGGGAGGGACGGGTGCAAGTCATGACGCTGCACAAGGCGAAGGGGTTGCAATTCGGCACGGTGATCATCGCCGGTCTTGCGCGAAGGCCACGCAACGCCACCCGCGATCTGCTGCAGTGGCGGGTGCGTCCAACGGGCCTCATGCTCGCACCGATGCGTTCCCGCGCGCAGGAAGACGACGATCCGGTGTATGCGTATCTCATGCGCCTTCATGCCGACGAGGAAGCGGCAGAACTGGGTCGTTTGTTGTATGTAGGCGCGACACGGGCGAAGCATCGGCTGCATTTCACCGCGTGCCTCGCGACCAAACAGGATCGCGATGGGCGCCGGGTATGGAAGACGCCGCCGTCCGCATCGCTTTTTGCAAAGCTCTTTCCGGTCCTCGACGCTTTCCCGCCGCCGGCGCCGACGACAGCGGACGACGCGGTCGAAACGGCGCTGCCGCAATTGCTGCGGTTGCCGGCGAGTTGGCGACTACCACTGCCTCCGCTGCCTGTGGCGGCGCCGCCGTCGCTCGCGGTGCCGGCCGATACGGCCATCGTATTCGATTGGGCGCGCGAAACGGCGCGCCAGGTCGGCATCGTCGCGCATCGCTTCCTGGCACGCATTGCAAGCACCGGATGGGAAAGATGGTCGGCGGATCGTCTGGTCGCGTTGCGTCCCCGCATCCGCGCCGCGTTACTCGGTGTGGGGGTCGGTGACCCGGAACTGAATCCGGCGATCGACAATGTGGAGCGCGTGCTCGCCAGCACCCTGGCCGACGCGCGCGGACGCTGGCTGTTCGATGTTGAGCACACCGAAGCGCACAGCGAATGGGTGCTCGCCGGCATTGACGGCGATGCACTGGTCCATGTCACGCTCGACCGAAGCTTTGTGTGCGAAGGGCGGCGATGGATCGTCGACTTCAAGACGGGCGCGCACGAGGGCACTGATCGCGATGCCTTTCTTGACCGCGAGCGCATTCGCTACGAAGCCCAGCTCACGCGCTACGCCCGCCTCTTGCGCGGGTTCGACGCACGGCCGATTCGGCTCGCGCTCTACTACCCGTTGCAGCGTGGCTGGAGGGAGTGGTCTTTCGACGGATAGGCGTTCGCTCGACCACGGCGGCGTGGGGCGGGGCACTCTAAAATCGGCTAAAATCATTGGTTTTCCTGTTCACGGCCACCTAAGGAACCTCTGAATAACTCCCACGTGATTGCGCTGCAGGGCCAAATGCGGATGATTGCGACCCGCGCGACGACGGTCGTAGTCAAACTACGATGCCGAGGAGCCTCAGTTGGCAAACCCGGAAGCAAGCGCCGCATTTGGCAGCAGCCCGAAGGGACGGTGGTGTTTCGGGCGGCTTGCTTTGCCGCGACGCTTGCGAAGGGAACCACCGTTCGCTTCGCGCCGCCTCATTTGGCAACTGAGGCAATCCATCCCGAAACACCACCGTCGCAATCGCGTGCGAGTTGTTCAGAGTTTCCCTAAGGCGCAATCGTGCACGTTTTTCGCGGCCTGCCGGAGACGGCCGATGTTCCGGTCGCGCTGACCATCGGCAATTTCGACGGTGTCCACCGCGGTCATCAGGCCATGTTGTCGCGGCTGCTCGAAGCCGCGGAGGACCTTGCCCTGCCGCCGGCCGTGCTGACATTCGACCCGCATCCACGCGAGTTCTTCGCGCGCGCTTCCGCACCGCCGCGGCTGTCGACGTTGCGCGGGAAGCTCGAAGCCTTCGCGACGCATGGGGTCGAGCGCACTTACATCGCCCGCTTCAACGCCGCGATGGCAGGTCTTTCGCCGGCAACATTCATCGAGGATGTGCTGGTGCGCCGCATGCGCGCGCAATGGGTGCTGGTGGGTGAGGATTTTCGATTCGGCAAGGGCCGCGCCGGCGATCTCGCCGCACTGCGGGCGGAAGCACGGACCTTCAGCGTCGAGGCTATGCGCACGGTCGCCATCGCCGGCGAGCGCGCGTCCTCGACCGCGGTTCGCGGGGCGCTTCGCGACGGCGACATGGCGCGCGCCACTGCATTGCTGGGGCGGCCCTACCGCATCTCCGGTCGCGTCGCTCATGGCGCGAAACTTGGCCGCAGTCTCGGCTTTCCGACCGCCAATATTGCGCTTCGGCACCGGCCGCCGCTCACCGGGATCTTCGCCGTGCGCGTGCACGGGTTGGATGCGCAGCACCTGGGGGCCGCCAGCCTCGGCATTCGGCCGACGGTAACCGAAGACGGACCGACGTTGCTCGAAGTATTCCTGTTCGATTTTGACGATTCCATCTATGGCCGGCGGTTGCATGTGGATTTCATGCATAAGCTCCGTGATGAAGCGCGGTATCCCGATCTGGAAGCGCTGCGCCGGCAGATCGGCGATGATGTGGCGCGGGCGCGCGCCTTTTTTGCCAACCTTGAGTCCTGACCATGGCGGCATGATGTCCGAAGCACCGAAGAACGATTACAAGAGCACCCTCAACCTGCCGGACAGTTCGTTTCCGATGCGCGGGGATTTGGCCAAGCGTGAGCCCGGCTGGGTCAAGGCTTGGCAGCAAGGCCACGTGTACGAGGCGATCCGCACGGCCTCGGCCGGCCGCCCGCGCTATGTGTTGCACGACGGGCCTCCCTACGCCAACGCCGACATCCACATCGGCCACGCGGTCAACAAGGTCCTGAAGGACATCGTTGTCAAGAGCAAAACACTGGCGGGCTTCGACGCACCCTATGTGCCCGGGTGGGATTGCCATGGCATGCCCATCGAGGTGCAGATCGAAAAAACGCACGGCAAGCACATTCCCGTCGAGGAAACGCAGCGGCTTGCCCGCGCCTATGCCGCGGGACAGATCGAGCGGCAGAAGGCCGGGTTCGAGCGTCTGGGCGTGCTCGGCGATTGGGGCCATCCCTATCGCACCATGGATTTCCGGAACGAGGCCGACGAGATCCGGACGCTTGGCCGCATCCTCGAGAAGGGGTTCATCTATCGCGGCCTGAAACCCGTGAACTGGTGTTTCGATTGCGGCAGCGCGCTCGCCGAGGCGGAGGTCGAGTACGAAGATCGACAGGACGTTGCCGTCGATGTGGCCTTTGCAATCGAAGACGCGGACCGCAACAAGCTGGCGCGCGCCTTCGGTCTCGCAACCTTGCCCGCCGGTCCGGCGATGGCGGTCATCTGGACCACCACACCGTGGACCATCCCGGCTAATCAGGCGCTCAACGTCCATCCCGGCTTCGAATACACGCTCGTGGCCACACCGCGCGGCCATCTTGTTCTGGCGACCGAGCTCGCCGACGCCTGCCTCGCCCGTTTTCATCTCACCGGCGTGGTGGTGGCGAAAACCAATGGTGCGGCGCTCGAGCACCTCCGGTTTCGGCATCCGTTTTACGATCGCTCGGCTCCGGTGTACCTCGGGGAATACGTGACCCTCGAACAGGGCACCGGTATCGTGCACAGCTCGCCGGCGTATGGCATCGAGGACTTTCTGTCCTGCCGCCGCTATGGGATGCGCGATGACGAAATGCGCAACCCGGTGCAGGGCGACGGCCGCTTCGCCGGCAGCCTGCCGTTCTTCGGCGGGGAAAAGATCTGGGAGGCCAATCCGCAGATCGTCGACAAGCTGCGCGAAACCAACACGTTGCTCCACGCAGAAAAGTTCACCCACAGCTATATGCATTGCTGGCGACACAAGACACCGATCATCTATCGCGCCACCACCCAATGGTTCGCGGGCATGGATGCTGTGCCCGGATGGCAGGGTCGGCAGCCGCCGCAGACATTGCGCACGCTGGCGCTTGACGGCATCGAGGCCACGCGGTTTTATCCCGCGTGGGGTAAAAGCCGGCTGGTCGCGATGATCGCCAACCGGCCCGACTGGACGTTGTCGCGGCAGCGGCAATGGGGCGTACCGATGCCCTTTTTTGTGCACAAGGAAACCGGTGCCTTGCATCCGCGTACGCTGGAGATTGTGGAAGCGGTCGCGCAACGGGTGGAGCAGAAGGGCATCGAGAGTGTCTATGATCTTGTCGTAGTGCGCGGTGTCGTCGCCGATCAGG
>JANXZT010000380.1 GCA_025355395.1 Betaproteobacteria bacterium | reverse complement strand
GTGGCTTCCGAACCGCAGCCCGTGCAGGATGGCGCGCACGCCATGGTCGTACAAGCTCGCCACTTCGGCGGATCGGCCGGGCAAGTCGTAGTACGAATCTTCCCCGGGGTTGACCGGTCGGCCGTCGAGGAATGTGACGGGCTCGTCGAGCACGCCCGTGTCTCCGGTGGCCAGCACGTAGCGGGCGGTCGCAAGCGGCAGCCACAGATAATCGTCCGAGCAGCGCCGCCTCCCAGGCGCGTGAATCGCAAATCCGCCTATGCGATATTGTACTCACCAACCGATATGTTAGATTGACAACATTCTAGCTGATGGAATCACCTTCTTTCGCGTCGGAGCCGCCTATGGATTTCATCTTCATGTTGACCCGCAATGACAGTACTATCGAGGATGCGGGCCAGCTTGTCGACGCGGTTTGCGACCTGGGCGTGAGGCATATCGGCTTCAAGGACATCGGGGTGCCGCGCGCCACAATGCAGGAACTTGTGACCAGGATCAGGCAGCGTGGCGGAGTCTGTTACCTCGAGGTGGTGAGTACAACGCCGCAGGCCGTCATCCAATCTTTGGAAGCGGCGCGCACGCTCGGCGTCGACCGCATCCTGGGCGGCACGGATCTCGATGGAGCGCGGCGGATCCTGGGAGATCTCTCCGACTACTTTCCGTTCCCCGGGAGACCGGTGGGACATCCGACCCGATTGGAAGGATCCTCTGCACTGATCGCCGATCATTGCGCGCTAGCGTGCGCCGTGGGGTGCGGTGGCGTGGATCTGCTCGCCTACCGGGCAACGCAGGCTGAGCCACTTGACCTGGTGCGGGCGGCGCGCCAAGCGCTTTCGGAAGGGAAGCTGATCGTCGCTGGCAGCGTGAACTCCGAACGACAGATTCATGCACTGGCGCAGGCCGGAGCCGATGCATTCACGATCGGCTCGGCTGTTTTCGATGGCTCGTTCTCGCCAGCCAAGGGGTCGTTGCGCGGCCAGATTCTGGATATCCTCGAGGCATGCGACAAAGCGCCGAAGATGGCGTCGTGACCGGCACCGGCGTCCGCGAGGCAGCCGCCAAGCGCAGCACAACAGCGCGCGATGCGCTCGCTCGGTTGCTGCGCAGTGATTGGCGCGATCCCGATGGAGGGGCTCCGATAACGGTTCCTGCAATCGCCGTTGAAATAGAGCGCAGTCTCTCCGGGATGGAGGCCGAGGTGGTCGCGCCGCTTCATCTTGGGCGCCGGATTGCGGTCGTGAGTGATCAGACGACGCGCACGGTGCTGGGTCATCGCGTCGAATCCGCGCTGTCCCGATTGAGCACGATCCTGCCTATCGTGCTCGACGCACAATCGCACGCCGACGCGCATACCGTGAAGATGCTACGACACTCATGTGCGGCCGCCGATGCGCTCGTCGCCGTCGGGTCGGGCACGATCAACGACCTCTGCAAATACGCGGCGGCCAAGGATGGCAAGCCCTACGCCGTGTTCGCCACCGCCCCTTCTATGAATGGCTATGCATCGAAGAATGCCGCCATCACCGTCGACGGGCACAAGCAATCGCTGCCCGCCGCATCGCCTGTCGGGGTCTTCATGGATCTCGCCGTCTTATCCGCAGCTCCGGCGCGCATGATTCGGGCGGGCCTGGGTGATTCGCTATGCCGGTCCACCGCACAGGCGGACTGGCTGCTCTCGCACCATTTGCTCGGTACGCCCTTTCGCGTCGCGCCATTCGCGTTACTCGCGGAGGACGAACCTGGCTGGATGAACGAACCCGAAGCGCTGCTGCATGGCGATCTGGACGCGATGCGAGCGCTGGCGCGCACCTTGGTGCTCTCCGGCCTGGGGATGACGATCTGCGATGGCAGCTACCCCGCAAGCCAAGGTGAGCACCTGATCAGTCATTACGTGGACATGTTCGCACCGCCCTCCCGCGACACCTATTTTCATGGCGAGCAGGTTGCGGTGGCGACCCTGACCATGGCCCGGATTCAAGAGCACGTGCTTGGTGCGGGGCTGCCCCACCTGCAGCCCTCCTCCATGACCTGCGTCGAGCTGCAAAGGCGTTTTGGCTTTGACATCGGCGAGGCGTGCTGGCGAGAGTTCGAAGCGAAACGCCTGACCCAGAACGCTCTGCCGAACTTCGAGGCACGCGTTGCGGAAACATGGAGCGACATTGCCCGCGACGTTCGCAATGCGATGATTTCCGTTGAGCGGATCCACGACGTACTGAAACGTGCAGGGTGTCCGACAGTCGCGGCGGACATCGGCCTTTCACCAGAGTTCTACGCCACGGCGGTTCGCAACGCCAGGTTTCTCCGCAACCGTTATACGTTCCTTGATCTCGCGGACGACTCCGGCCTTCTCGCCACAGTTTACCCAACCTAGGAACGCATGGCTAGAAAGCGGCACCGGCTTACTCAGCAGGAACGTCACGCGCAAATACTGGCGCTGTTACGGCGCGAGGGCACGGTGCGCATTGCAACGCTTGCGGAAGCGTTCGACGTTACCACCGAAACAGTGCGGCGTGACCTCGACGCGTTGGGCAGGAGCGGTGCGCTCAAGCGAACCTATGGTGGCGGCGCGGGCCGTTCACTGATCGACGAGCCGGGCATAGGCATCCGTAGCCGGGCCAAAGCGACCGAGCGTGCCTTGATCGGCGCCACTGCGGCCAGGATGGTCGCGCCGGGTGACGCATTGATGATCGATTGCGGCTCCACCACGATGTTCTTCGCGAATGCGCTCGCGGCACGCCACCTTCATTTGACCGTGGTGACCAATAGCCTTGCTGCGGCCCAGGTGCTGGGGACGAACGTGGAGTGCCGCGTGATCCTCTGCCCGGGGGATTACGTGATGCGGGAAGGCGGCGTCTACGGATCCGACGCTCTGGAGTTCGTCCGGCGATTCAATGTCGACCGCGCGTTCATCGGCGCAGGAGGGCTGACGGCCGATGGTGTGACGGATGCGGATTCGCGGAGTTGTTCGATCAAGCGCGCGATGATGAAATGCGCCAATCAGACGACCCTGCTGCTCGATAGCTCCAAATACGACGTCGTTCAATTCGAGCACGTATGCCCGCTCATGGAAATAGATGGACTGGTCTCGGAAGCGGCACCTCACAAGCGGCTTGCCGGCCGACTGAGAGACGCAGGCGTGAAGGTCGCTATCGCCCGAGAATAGGGGGTGTGCTCTTGTCCGGCCGTCGATGGCCTATCGTGACTTCCGCGCCGGCAAGCCCGACGGGGACGCGTTCGTCGGTATCCGGCCTGAGCATATCGAACTAATCGATGCCGGCACTCCCGCGGCCGATTCGCTGCACGGGCGGATCGAGAAATGCGTGTTCCTCGGCAGCTTCACGCGGATCACGCTTCTCGTCGACGACAAGCCGCTGCTGCTCGAACTGCGGGGGCGGCGCACCGACCTGGTGCCGGGCGGCATGCTCGCAGTTCGCATCCCCGCCGGCGCGGTTCACCGGCTGCAGGATGCCGCGCAATGACAGCTACCGCGGCAGGCGCGTGGCGACTCGCGCCGAAGATCGACTCCGACCGGATTGCAGTATTCGCGCTGGCAGTGGCAGTCGTATTGCCGCTCGTGATCTTCGTCGTCCTGCCGCTCTTCGGAATCTTCAAGATGAGCTTCGCGACCGCCGATGGCATTGGCTTCGGCAACTACGTGCGTTACTTCAACAGCCCGAAATTTACCAAGGTCGTGGTAAACAGCCTCACCGTTTCGCTCACCACGACCTTCATTACGGTGCTGCTCGCGTACGGGTTCGCGTATGCGATGCGTCGCACCGCGATGCCGTTCAAGAACGTGTTCGGCGCCGTAGCGCTGCTTCCGCTGTTTGCGCCATCACTGGTGCAAGCACTGGGCATCGTGTTCCTGTTCGGGCGCAACGGCGTCGTCAACCGAACCTTTCATCTTGGGATTGACATCTATGGATTCTGGGGAATCGTAATCTCGGATGTTTTTTACAGCTTTCCGCACGCCTATCTGATTCTCTCCGCGGCGTTGGCCGTCGCTGACTCAAGGCTGTACGAATCCGCGCAGGTTCTGGGTGCTACGGGCGCGCGGATCTTTCGCGATATCACGCTGCCATTCACCAAGTACGGCATCATGTCGGCCACCTTTGTCGTGTTCACGATCGTCATCACCGATTTCGGGAATCCGATGGTTATCGGCGCCGATTTCAACGTCCTCGCTACCGAGATTTACAACCAGGTATCCGGGCAGGGCAACTTCGCGATGGGCGCCGTCATCGGCGTGATCCTGCTTATTCCCGCAGCGCTCGCCGTGATTGCCGAGAAGTGGATCATGCGCCGGCACCATACCGCCATCACCGAGCGCTCGCAGCCGCTGCGAATCCTGCCGGACCGCTGGCGCGACCGCGCTGGCGTTACCTACGCATCGATCATTTGCGGCATGGTTCTGCTGATCGTCGCCGTCGTGTTCGTAGCCAGCTTCGTCACGCTGTGGCCGTACAACATGCACGTCAGCCTGCGCCACTACCGGTTCGAAGTGCAGAACGGACTGAAGCCACTATGGACCAGCATCTTGGTGTCGCTCATTGCGGCGGGGATTGGAGTAGTCGTTACCGTCGCGGGCGCGTGCGTCGTGCGCAGACTGCACAGCGTTACCGGCCAGGTCCTCTACTTCCTGTCGATCCTTCCCGCGGCCGTGCCGGGGATGGTGCTTGGCCTGGGCTATATCCTGGCGTTCAACGACGCGAGCAATCCACTCGAGATGCTATACGGCACGCTGCTCATCCTCGCCATCTGCAACGTCTATCACTACCATGCGCAGGGGTTCCTGATCGCGACGACCAGCATCAACCAGATCAGCCGGGTTTTCGAGGAGGCGTCGATGTCGCTCGGCGGCGGATTCCTGCGTACGCTCTGGGCCGTTACGCTGCCGATCATCTCGCCGTCGATTGTCAGCGTGGGCGTATTCTTCTTCGTCCGCAGCATGGTCACGCTCTCGGCCGTGATCTTCCTCGTGACTCCGGTGACGCAGCTGGCAGCGGTTTCCGTGCTGCTGCTCGACGATTCTGGAAATCAGAATCAGGCAGCAGCGTTTTCCGTCTGCATCATGCTGGTCGTAGCGCTGACGCTGATGCTATTCCGCCTGGCAATCAGCCTGAGCGGAAACAAGAACGTGTCGCTGATCCGGTGAGCAGCGAGACCCGCCTGCCCGGTAGCCGGGTTGACCCGGACTACGCCACGCGCGACAGCCGCGCTGTGGTGCCGAAGGTTCGACGCCGTCGTGCCGGACCCTGCGCGTCTCGGCTGCATAGGGCGCGGCGGATCGACGTGTTGTTGCATCCCAGTGTCCGCATCGGTTTGCATCGAGTCTTCGGGAGTGCAAAAATGCAAAATTCCGCACCGCGAGCCCATCCATGGCCGACAACGCTGACTTCTACTCACGCCTGCCGGTCGTCGCAAGCTTTACCGGCATCATGGACCCGGCGCGGTACCAATCTTTGCCTCGCGATTGGGTCCTCGGGCTGACTGATGTGGAGGGCTCGACCAAGGCCATCGAGAAAGGTCGCTACAAGGCTGTAAACACGGCGGGAGCATCCGTGATTGCTGCCGTCTCCAATGCCCTGGACGGGCGGCATTTTCCATTCATATTCGGCGGTGACGGGGCGTGTGTCGCCGTATCCGCGGGCGATGAAGCCTCCATGCGCACAGCACTGGCTGCCACCGCGGCCTGGGTTCGCGACGATCTCGACCTGACCCTTCGCGCTGCCCTCGTTCCCGTCGCGGTAGTGAGAGAACAGGGTCTCGATGTCCGTGTCATGCGCTACGGCCCATCCGGGGATGTCTCGTACGCCATGTTCTCCGGCGGCGGATTTGCTTGGGCCGACCGCTGCATGAAGGACGGTCAATTTGCAGTCGCGGCTGCGGCGCCGGGGACGCGCCCCGATCTTTCGGGGTTGTCGTGTCGCTGGAACGACATCCCGAATGTGAACGGCACGATCCTGTCGCTGGTGGTGGCGCCAGTCAACCATCGTGACCCTGCATTTCGCATTCTCATGGAAGCGTTCCTGGTGGAGCTGGAAGCAAGTTCGGAGGTCGCGCGGCCAGTGCCCGAAGGCGCGCCTGGCGTTAGCTGGCCCCCACCGGGATTGGATCTGGAGGCTCGTGCTTCGCGCCAGAGCGGAGAACACCTGACGCGCTCGCGCGTTCGCGTAGCCGCAGCCACGCTGTTGGCGTTCGTGGTGATGCGGCTCGGAATCCGGGTGGGCAGCTTCGATCCCGCCACGTACCGTCGGCAGGTGGTCGAGAATTCGGACTTTCGGAAGTATGACGATGCGCTGCGCATGACGCTCGATTGCACGCCGGCCTTTGCCGATGCGATCGAGCGCCGCCTCGCACGCGCCGCCGCTCGCGATGTCATCTGGTTCGGCCTACACCGTCAGTCGGCTGCCCTCATGACATGCATCGTGCCATCGATTTCCCAGAGCGATCATTTCCACTTCGTGGATGGCGCCGCCGGCGGCTATGCGCTTGCAGCGCGACACCTCAAGCAACAGCGGGCAAGCACGCCGACGGCCCTGCCGAGGCGCGGCGAAGAGAGTGGCCAGCCTTGAGCTGCGGCTCGGCGAGCGGAATAAGTAGGGTCAGACTCGACTTTTTCGAGTCGATCACTATGCCAACGGTCTGCTTCGGGAAAGTCGAGTCTGACCCTACATAGCCCTCGTTCGGCACGTCTACACCACGGACGACGAGCGCACGAGCACGTGAACTGCATGCTCGATGAGGTCGTTCACCAGAGGGATGGCATGGTCGGCTTGCAACTCGCCATCGACCCACACGGTGGGCTTGCGATCGGCCGTCTCCGTCTGTGACACGGTGATGTGATACACCGTTTCCCGGTAGCGGTAGTGCACCTTGAAGTCCTTCCAATCCACCGGCAGGCAAGGCGAGAAACGCAGCTTGTCGACGGCCAGCTCGACACCGAGCAGCGACTCCACGATCAACCGGTACATCCACCCGGCCGAGCCGGTGTACCACGTCCAGCCGCCGCGACCGGTGTGCGGCGGCAGCGCATAG
>JANXZT010000374.1 GCA_025355395.1 Betaproteobacteria bacterium | reverse complement strand
TTCTGGCGGTGGAAGTGCAGGGCGGGTCCGCCGCCGATACCGCCGGAGCTACGGGCCCTGATTCGCAAGTTGGCGACGGAGAATGTGCTCTGGGGCGAAGAACGGATTGCCAGCGAGCTGTTGGTCAAACTCGGGATTAGGGTTTCGCCGCGGACGGTGAGGAAGTACATGCCCAAGAGACCATCGGGCATGCCTCGCCGTGATCAGCGCTGGTCCACGTTCTTGAAGAACCACGCGAAGGGGCTGCTCGCTTGTGACTTTTTCATTGCCGTGACTGCGACGTTCCGGATGCTGTACGTGTTCGTGGTGATCGAGCACGGAAGGCGTCGACTGGTACACGTGAACGTGACGGCGCAGCCGAGTGCGGACTGGACGCTCCAGCAGTTGCGGGAGGTGGTCGGTGAAGATGGCAGCCATACGCATGTTATCCATGATCGGGATCGGATCGTCTCGAAGTACCTGGACGATTGCATTAAGGCGCTGGGGCTGCGGGTACTACGGTCACCGGGAGCGAGTCCGAAAGCAAACGCGACCTGCAAACGCGTGATCGGGACGATTCGGCGGGAATGCCTGAAATGGGTGATTCCGATGGAGGAAAAAGGCGGAACGGTGCGCAATCGGAATTACTGGAGCACAGTGGTCAGATTCGGCGCGCGCTGCCTGGAGCGATTACTGATCAGAGGCTGATGTTACAGCAGAAGAGACTCTGCGGCGACGGCTCGTACACCACCTGGGCCGAGGAGCTTCGCGTAGGTGACAAGCAGGTGAATGGCGAGGATGACGAGTTCGCGCATGCGGCAAACGGTACCACGATGGCCATCGCGTGCAAGACTGCACGGCACAGGCAGATTCCATCATACTGCGAATTCGCCACCCACAATTACGCCATGCCGTTCTTTGATGACCTCGCCGACATCAACCTCGCGCTCGTGCGCTGGCTGTCATCATGCATGCTCGAGCGCCTCCACTTCAGCTCCACCAATCCCGTACCGGGACGCAAAACTCCGCGCCTGGTCTCCCCAGTACGATTCCTAAATCAACATCACAAGTGCAATATGAACTTACCTCATGCTGACTGTTTGCGAAGTAAACTAGATACGTCTGCTGCTTTATCCGCCCTATTGTCTTCGAGGTAAGGGGGGGTGCAATGATCCGAGGGCGCCCGCATAGGGTTCGATGTAAGGTAAATGTAGTTGGAGAATCTTTGGAGCTTCCCGGCACCGTCAAAGTAGACGGCGGTGTCCCCTGGGGCAAACTCAACCACCAGGAGTTCCTACCTGCCGCCGCCGTACGCATTTATCGCACAACAAAAAATTCATGAGCACGTCAAAAGCTGCGGTGTGGACCGGGCCGGGGGTCTTCGAAGTTCGCGAATTTCCGATGCCCGAAGTCGGCGACGACGACGGCCTTTTGCGGGTCGAGGCGTGCGGTCTTTGCGGGACGGACCTCGCCCAGGCGCAGGGCACGTTCGGTACGGCAGCGGACAAGGTGGAGCCGAAGATCCTCGGTCACGAGATCGTCGGCATCGTCGAAGCGCTCGGACAACAGGCATCCAAACGTTGGAATCTCGTGGTCGGCGATCGCGTTTCCGTCGAGCCGATTCTGGGCGGGTGTGGCCGCTGCGAAAGTTGTCGGCTGGGGCAACCCCAACGCTGTGCCGAAGGTTCGCTGCCGTCTCCGCGGATCTACTCGCGGCTTCCCCTGACCGTGGCTCCCGCGTTGTGGGGCGGCTATGCCGAGCATCTCTACCTTCATCCCAACGCGGTGCTCCATCGCATGCGGGCAGATGTCCCCGTCGAAACTGCCGCGCTCTTCAACCCGTTCGCGAACGCGATCGAGTGGTCGATCCTCACGCCGCGTCCGGCGCCGGATTCCACCGTGCTGATCCTCGGTCCGGGGCAGAGGGGATTGTCCTGCGTTGTCGCCCTGCGAGTCGCCACCGCGTGCGCGAAGATTCTCGTCACCGGGCTCACCCGCGATGCGCACAAACTCGATCTCGCCAAGGAGCTTGGCGCCGATGTTGTCATCGACGTGCAGAAAACGCCGCTCCTTGCCGCCGTCGCAGAGGCCACCGGTGGGCGGGGTGTCGACGTGGTCATTGACACGACGGATGGCGCGCCGACCGTGGTCGCCGAAGCGGTCTCCGCGGTGCGGATCGGCGGGACCATCGTGCTCGCCGGCCACAAGGGTGGTCGCCCGAGCGAGGTGTCGGCGGACGAGGTCATCGCAAAGCGAATCTCGATCATCGGCTCGCAATCGGCGTCGTGGCGGGCGTTCGACCTCGCGGCCTCGATGATCGACGCGGCGACGACACGGATCGACCGGCTGCACACCCACAGCTACGGGCTGCACGAAGTCGGGAAAGCCATCGACGTATTGGCGGGCAGGGTCATCGACGGGCGTCCCGCCATCTCCGTGTGCGTGCGGCCCTAGGATGCGGAGGAACTTGTGACCACGAATGTCAACGCCGAATCAAAGGAGGCTGCCGAATTGCGGCGCCTCGCCGACCAACTGTACGAAGGCGCGCGCAGGGGTGTCGTGGACCCCACGCTGTCGGCCCCATCGAGTGATCTCGACGTCGCGCTGCGAGTCCAGCTCGCGGTGCTCGACCGCTGGCGGGCCGCGGGTGAGCGCTTGGGTGGATGGAAGTCCGGCCTCACGTCTCGGGCAGCGCGCGACATGCTCGGCAAGGGGTTCCGGCCGTTCGGCTTCATGCTGGAGAGCCGCATCCTTCCATCGGGTGCCCATCTCAAGAGGTCGGCCATCGGGCGATGCAAGGTCGAGGCCGAACTCTGCGTCATCATGAAGACACCGCTCCGAGGAGCGGTCGATCCCGCCGCGGCTCGGGCCGCCGTGGGGGCCATCGCGCCCGCTTTCGAGATCAACGAGCTGAGGTTTCCGAGCTTTCCGCCCCCGTTCCTCCTGCTCGCCGACAACCTCGCCCAGTGGGGTGCGGTCGTCGGTCGCCCGTTCGCGCCGCCGCCGAGACTTGTCGACACGACCGTGCAGTTGATGGTTGACGGGAAAGTGATCGAGGTCGCCACGCCGGGGGACACCATGGATGATCCGTTCGTCGCGTTGGCGCGTATGGCCACGACGCTCGACCGGTTCGGGCTGGGCCTCGAGGCCGGTCAACGCGTCATCACGGGCGCGTTCGCAGACGTTGTCGTTACCGGCGCCTGCACCGTCACTGCTCGATTCGGTGATTGGGGCGAAGTCTCCATCACCTTCGACGATGCGTGAGGGGCCGGTGCCGCGGCAGAGTCATCGGCATCCCGCGCCCCGTCGCGACGCCGCGCCGATCGAGCGAGTCTCGTGAAGTGCGTCGTCTTCCCGTCGCCGGCG
>JANXZT010000371.1 GCA_025355395.1 Betaproteobacteria bacterium | reverse complement strand
CTGCCCCAGGGTGATGTAGCCAAGCCCCACGTCGAGCAGGGTGTGCAGCTTCCGCGCGACGGCGGGCACCGGCTCGAAAAAAGCGTGCGCCTGCTCCACCGTCATTGCCAGCACCTGATGGATCGTCTTGCCCTTGTACTGGATTTCGAGTGTCTCGCGGTTGTAGCGCTGGCCGTGGCAGATATCGCAGGTCACATACACGTCGGGCAGGAAGTGCATCTCCACCTTGATGAGCCCGTCACCCTGGCACGCTTCACAGCGGCCACCCTTGACGTTGAACGAAAACCGTCCCGGCCCGTAGCCCCGCTCGCGCGCTTCCTTCACTTGCGCAAAGAGCTCGCGAATCGGCGTGAACAACCCCGTGTACGTGGCCGGATTCGAGCGCGGCGTGCGCCCGATCGGGCTCTGGTCGACGCTGATCACCTTGTCGAAAAACTCGATGCCGTGCATCTCCTCGAACGGCGCCGGCTCGGCCGCGCTGCCGTAGAGATTGCGCGCCACGGCGTGATAGAGCGTGTCGTTGATGAGCGTCGATTTGCCCGAGCCGGAGACTCCGGTCACGCAGACGAAAAGACCGACCGGAAGGTTGAGGGTGACCCCTTGCAGGTTGTTGCCGATGGCCCCGGTGATCACGAGCTGCTTGTCACCGTCGGCGCGATGGCGGCGCACCGGCATCGGAATCTGGCGATGCCCCGCCAGGTACTGGCCGGTAAGTGAATGCGGCGCGCGGCGGATCTCTTCCGGTGTGCCTTGCGCGACCACCTGTCCACCGTGCTCGCCGGCCCCCGGCCCCATGTCCACGACGTAATCGGCGGACAGGATCGCATCCTGGTCGTGCTCGACCACGATCACGCTGTTGCCGAGATCGCGCAGATGCTTCAGTGTTTGCAGCAGGCGGTCGTTGTCGCGCTGATGCAGCCCGATCGAGGGTTCATCGAGGACATACATGACACCGGTCAATCCGGAGCCGATCTGGCTCGCGAGCCGGATGCGCTGCGCTTCGCCGCCGGAGAGGGTCTCCGCCGAACGATCCAGCGAAAGATAATCCAGCCCGACATTGTTGAGAAACTGCAGCCGGCTGACGAGCTCCTTCACGATCTTGTCGGCGATCGCCTGCTTCTGCCCTTCGAGATGCACGTTCTCGAAAAACTGCACCGCCTGCTTCAACGGCCAGCCTGAAACTTCGAAGATCGCGCGTGCGTCGGGACCATTGCCGACCTTCACATGGCGCGCTTCGCGGCGCAACCGGGTGCCGGCGCATTCGGGACAAGGCTTGGAGTTGAGGTACTTGGCAAGCTCCTCGCGCACCATCAGGGAATCGGTTTCCCGGTAACGCCGCTCGAGGTTGGGAATGATGCCCTCGAAGGTGTGCTCGCGCACGTGCGGCTTGCCACGCTCGGAAACGTAGGTAAACGGAATCTTTTCATCGCCGCTGCCATGCAGAATCACCTGCTGCACGCGTTCGGTGAGCTTTGCGAACGAACGCTCGAGATCGAAACCGAGATGCTTGGCGAGTCCCTGGACCATCTGGAAATAGAACTGGTTACGCCGATCCCAGCCCTTGATCGCGCCCGATGCAAGCGATAGTTGAGGGAAGGCGACCACGCGCTTGGGATCGAAAAAACTGATCGCGCCCAAGCCATCGCACCGCGGACACGCGCCCAGCGGATTGTTGAACGAAAAAAGCCGCGGCTCTAGCTCCGCGAGCGAATAATTGCAGATCGGGCAAGCGAATTTAGCCGAGTAAAGATGCTCGCGCCCGGTATCCATCTCCATGGCAATCGCGCGATTATCGCCAGTGCGCAGTGCCGTCTCATAGGATTCCGCCAGGCGCTGCTTCAAATCGGGACGCACCTTGAGTCGATCGACCACCACCTCGACGGTGTGCTTGGTGTTCTTGGTGAGCTTCGGCACCGCGTCGATCTCGTACATCTTGCCATCCACGCGTACGCGCACAAAGCCCTTGGCCCGGAGCTCCATGAAAAGATCGAGCTGCTCACCCTTGCGATTGACCACCACCGGCGCGAGGATCGCGAGCTTCGTGTCCTCGGGCATGGCGAGGGTGGCGTCGACCATCTGCGAAATGGTCATCGAGGTGAGCTTTTGCTCGGGATGATCCGGGCAGTAAGGATCGCCCACCCGCGCGTACAAAAGACGCAGGTAATCGTGAATTTCGGTGACGGTGCCCACCGTCGAGCGCGGATTGTGCGACGTCGCCTTCTGCTCGATCGAGATGGCCGGCGACAAACCTTCGATCAGATCGACGTCCGGCTTTTCCATGAGCTGCAGAAATTGCCGCGCGTAGGCAGACAGCGACTCGACGTAGCGGCGCTGTCCTTCGGCATAAAGCGTATCGAAGGCGAGCGAGCTCTTACCGGACCCCGAGAGCCCCGTGACGACGATCAGTCGATGCCGCGGAAGGTCGACGTTGACGTTCTTCAGATTGTGCGTGCGTGCGCCGCGAATGCGGATGTATTCCATGCTGTCGTGAGTGCTCGGTAGGGTCGCTTTGCGCGCGGGGCAACCTGCTACTATACCGCTATTCGGCTGCCTTTCTCAGGCACCGGATGCACCCGTTTCGTTCCCTGCCGCGCGCATCCTCCAAGTCATGCTCGAACGTGTATCTTCCGATGCCGCCGCTCCCGCCACCGCGCTGACAGGCAACGGCAAGTCGGTGCGGATGAGCGCGGACGAGCGTCGCGCCACCGCAGGCCTTGCCGGCATCTACGGTTTGCGCATGCTGGGGATGTTCATCGTCCTGCCGGTGCTCGCAATCTATGGCGAAAAGCTTCCGGGCGGACGCGATCACGCCATGATCGGACTCGCGCTGGGGGCCTACGGCCTCACGCAGGCCGTGTTGCAGATCCCCTTTGGATGGGCTTCCGATCGATGGGGCCGCAAGCCCGTGATCGTCGCCGGACTTTTCCTGTTTGCGCTCGGCAGCTTCGTGGCCGCATGGGCCCCGACCATCGGCTGGGTGATCGCCGGACGCACCATCCAGGGGGCGGGCGCCATTTCAGCCGCGGTGATTGCGCTGACCGCGGACCTGACGCGCGAAAGTGTCCGCACCCGTGCGATGGCGGCCATCGGCATGACCATCGGCGTCACGTTTGCCATCTCGCTCGTCGCCGGCCCGGCACTGACGGGCATCATCGGAGTGCCGGGCGTGTTCATCATGACCGGGCTCTTAGCACTCGCCGCCATGCTGGTGCTGCGCATCGCGGTACCGCAACCGGTGGTCGGTGAGCGCAAGGCGATACCGGCCGGGCAGTGGCTGCGCGTGCTGACCGATGCCCATCTCGCCCGACTCAATTACGGCATCTTTGCCCTGCACGCGGGGTTGATGGCGCTTTTTGTGCAGGTGCCCTTCATGTTGCGCGACAACGGCATCGCGGTACCGCGTCATTGGCTGGTTTACCTGCCGGTGCTCATCGTTTCCGCCCTGCTGATGGTCCCGGCGATGATGCGCGCCGATTCGCCGCAGCGTGCCAAGACCATTTTCGTCGGGGCCGTGGCGGTGGTGTTCGCAGGACAGCTACTGCTCGCATTATCGGGCAACTCGCTCCCGGTCATCATCGCCGCACTGGTCGTGTTCTTCACCGGATTCAACCTGCTCGAAGCGACATTGCCATCGCTCATCTCCAAATTTGCACCGGCCAACGTCAAAGGCACGGCGGTCGGTGTTTATTCGAGCGTCCAGTTTCTGGGTATGTTTGTCGGGGCAGCGGTAGGCGGCTGGCTTTCGCAACGCCACGGTCCCGGTGCCGTGTTCACCTTTTGTCTAGTGCTCACGGCGGGTTGGCTTGCCGTAGCCTTCACCATGTCGGCGCCCCCTGCCCTCGAGCGGGTCGGTCCCTGATCGTTACCCGTCAAACCTTCAAGGAGAACTAAAGATGGCTTCCGTCAACAAGGTAATTCTGATCGGCAACCTCGGCAAGGATCCGGAAACGCGGTTCCTTCCGAGCGGTGAAGCGGTCTGCAATTTCAGCATCGCCACCACCGAAAAATGGAAGGACAAGACGAGCGGCGACATGAAGGAAGCCACCGAGTGGCATCGCATCAGCCTTTTCGGGCGCCAGGCCGAAGTGGCGGGCGAATACCTTAAAAAGGGATCACCCGTGTACATCGAAGGCAAAATCCAGACACGCAAGTGGCAGGACAAGGAAGGCAAGGATCAGTACACCACCGAAATTCGCGGTGATCGCATGCAACTCCTGGGCAGCCGCAGCGGTGGCAGCGGCGGGGACGTCGAATTCAGCAGCGGAGCACCGGCACGGACAGCGGCGAGCGGCGGCGCGAATCGCGGCTCAGGCACAGCGAAGAAAACGGCTCCGGACGATTTCGACGACGATATTCCGTTCTAACTTATCGCCGTACTTGTCACAAGGCCATGAACCGTCATCCACCAGGCCATGACCGTCATCCACCAGGCCATGATCCGTCATCCACCAGGCCATGATCCGTCATCCCCGCGAACGCGGGGATCCATTCTGACTTTGCATCGGATCCATTTTCAAGTTGAAATGAGACCAACTGGACTTCGAAAAATGGATTCACGCGTGCGCGGGAATGACGGGGAGAAATGGGGTCGGAGAAATGGGGTCAGAGACGACTTTCGCGCACGACGGGTAATTCATTCGACGAGTTCACCCGAAAGTCG
>JANXZT010000298.1 GCA_025355395.1 Betaproteobacteria bacterium | reverse complement strand
GTGAGATCGGTAACGATGCCCGGCTCGATCTCGCGCAGGCTCATGATTGATGCGCTTTGCCAAAAGGAGAAGTATAACGGCCCAGTTTGCCGCATTCATGCGTTTTGGACCGCAAGCTTAAGTGCGATCCGCGGGAAAGCTGCAGGACATCAAGGCCGCTTTTGTTACCATCCGCCGCAAATGATTCACGCCACCTTTTTTTTCCGACCGCTGCGACGCCTTGCCATCGGGACGACGTTCCTCGTCGCGCTAGTGGCGCTCGCGAGTTGCGACCTCTCGCCCGAACCCGCCGGCCGGCTGGCAATGCACGAATGCCGACTGCCGAAACTCCCGCTCGCGGTGCAATGCGGCGAGCTCGAGGTTCCCGAAGATCGCAGCCAGCCGAACGGTCGCAGGATCAGGATCGCGGTGGCCGTGCTCACAGCCAATACGCGAAACCCCGCACCCGATCCGTTCGTGATTCTTGCGGGCGGGCCCGGGCAAGCGGCCAGCTCGCTTGGGCCCTTCGCTGCCCAGTTCGCCGCGATCCGGAGGCATCGCGACATCGTGCTCGTCGATCAGCGCGGAACGGGCCGCTCGTCGCCCCTGGAATGCGTAGCCTTCAAAGCCGTCGAAGCGCCCGATGCAGCATTGGAGCTCGATCCGGTTCCGCGCGTGGCCGAATGCGCAAAGGAACTGGCGGCGCGCGGCGTTGACGCGGCGCAGTACACCACCGCCGCATGGATTGCCGACCTCGATGCGGTGCGCGCGGCACTGGGCTATCAGCGCCTCAATCTTTGGGGCGGATCCTATGGCACACGGGCCGCGCTTGAATATTTGCGTCGTTATCCGCACCACGTGCGTACGCTGGTGCTCGATGGCGTGGCGCCCCCCGCCCTCGAGATCAGTCTCGATGTTTGGGCCTCGCGCGATGCGGCCATCAATGCGGTTTTCGACGCATGCAGACAATCCGCTCGGTGCCAGGCAGCGCATCCCGATCTTGACGCCACCCTGCGCGGCATTGGCGACGCGTTGGGGCCCGATGGGCGCAACATCATGATCGCCGACCCGCGAACCGGCGAAGCACGTACGCTGCATTTCACGCTCGACCATGTCATTGCGGCCTTGCAGCCGCTCGTCTACCTGCCTGAGGTCGCGAGCCTCGTGCCCGCCGCCCTCGGTCACGCCGCGAACGGTGACTTTGCGCCGCTCTATGCCGCCGCGTCGTGGTTGACGACGGGGCTCGTCGAGCAGGTGAATGCGGCGCTTTATTACTCGGTGACCTGCGCCGAGGATGTGCCGCGCATTTCGCCCGCCGAGCGGGAGACAAAACTCGCCGGCTTGCGCTCCCGCCGGTTGGCCCAACGCGCTCTCACCGCTTGCAGCGTTTGGCCCGCGGGTCAGGCGCCTTTGGACAGCGCCACACCGGTCGTAAGCGACGTGCCGACCCTGATTCTCTCCGGTGGTCTCGATCCGGTGACACCACCCGCGTACGGCGCCGAAGTGGCCAAGTCGCTGCACCACAGCCGGCATATCGTGGCCGCGGGCTATGGGCATAACGTGTCGCCGCATGCCTGCGCACCGCGGCTTATCGCGGCATTCATCGACGACGCCGACGTGGCCAAGCTCCCGCCGGCATGTGTCGAGCATCTCGAGAAAAGCATACGACCGCCGCTCTGGTCAAGCAGCCTCGGACCTTAGAAACCCATGATCGTCATCGATAACCTGGTCAAGACCTTTGGTGCTAAAGAGCCGCTGCATGCGGTCGACGGCGTCAGCTTCACGGCACCCGATGGCGAAATAACCGGACTCCTGGGACCCAATGGCGCCGGCAAGACAACACTCCTGCGCATGCTGGCAACCCTCATGGTCCCGACGGCAGGGACCGCAACGGTAGATCATCTCGACGTCGTCCGTGAACGCTTTGCGGTGCGCCGTCGCATCGGCGTGCTCTCCGATGCGCGCGGCCTCTATCCGCGGCTGACGGCACGCGAGAACATCCATTACTACGGTGCGCTGCATGGTCTGCACGGCGATGCGCTTCGGCAACGCGTCGACGCTCTGTTATCGACCCTCGGGCTGGAGGCGGTCGCCGACCGCCGCGCACAGGGATTCTCGCAAGGCGAGCGGATGAAGGTGGCCATTGCCCGCGCGCTGGTGCACGACCCGCATACGCTGCTGCTCGACGAGCCGACCAACGGCCTCGATATCATGAGCACGCGCGCGTTGCGCGATTTGCTGCTTGCCCTGCGCGCATCCGGCAAATGCCTGCTGTTTTCGTCGCATGTCATGCAGGAAGTCACCGCGCTGTGCGACCGGATCGTAATCCTCGGCCGGGGCCGGGTGGTCGCTACCGGGACGGCGGCGGAGCTCGTGCACGCGACCGGCGAGGATAGCCTCGAGGAAGCATTCATTCATCTTCTCGGTTCGGGCGAAGGGCTGGCGGCGTGAGTCCACTTTCATGATGACCGACAGCAGGCTTGACCGTGTCGGCAGCGTGGCCCGCAAGGAGATCATCGACAGCCTGCGCGATCGGCGGACGCTCCTGGTGATGCTCTTTACGGCCGTCGGTGCCGGTCCGATCCTCCTGATGCTCGTTATGAATCTGGCAGCGAGCCAGCTCGACAAGGCGCGCACCCTTCGGCTGCCTGTTGCAGGAGCAGAAAATGCTCCGACGCTGATGATTTGGCTCGCGCGCCAACAGGTAGACGTTTATCCGGCGCCGGACGGGTATGAAGCGCAAGTGCGCTCCGGCGATCTCGACCTTGCACTGGAGGTCGACGCCGGGTTTGCAGAGGATGCGGGCAGTGGCAAGGCGGCCGTGGTGCGACTCATCTATGACCGCTCGCGCGACCGGGCCCGCATCGCGATCGATCAGACCGAATCGCTCCTTCGCGCCTACAACCGCGAATGGGGCCAGGGCCGCCTGCTGTTGCGCGGCGTGGCACCCGAAGTGGCCAACCCGCTGCAGATCGAGGTGCACGATCTCGCCACCCCGCAAAGTTCCGGCTCGCTCATCCTGTTCATGATTGCGTTCTACGGACTGTTTGCCGCCGTGATGGGCGGCATGGC
>JANXZT010000294.1 GCA_025355395.1 Betaproteobacteria bacterium | reverse complement strand
GGGATCGGGCCGCGTTCCGAACCTATGGAAGCCAACCGTGGAAGCAACTGCCGCTCGCAATCAGGCCGACTTGGTGCTGCCACCCTGGATCTTGGTGCAGTCGCCGGCCGGGAGCAGCACGAACGACTTGGTGTCGCGCGTCTGCGTGGCCTGACCGGCACAGGAGTGGGCACCCTCGGCGCAGTCGTTCTTGGCGGCCACGTTGATACCGTAGCATTTCTCCAGCTTGCCCTTCTCCGCCCTCATCATGTTGTCCTTGACGACCTGCGGCATGTCCGCGGCTTGGGCGGGCAACGCCGATGCGACCATCACGAGCCCGAGGGCGGTTGAAAGAGCAGAAGCGGCAAATAAACGACGATTCATGGTTACACCTCTTACGTTAAGGTCTCCCATCGAGACCGACACTCTCAAATTCGATGCAACCAGGCGAAAGGTTACGCCTCATGCAAAATTTATCGTTGCCTGGCGACTGTATTGTTATGGATTGCATTTACCCGGTATCGTGGAGAACCTGATCGTACGTGGGCATTGCAGCGGCAAGCGGTACTCTTCGCGCGGGCGGTGATGCCATTGCCCACATGAGGTGTAACCGAACGCATGTGCGCGACGAATAGGAATGAGAGCGCTGGGTTGATAAGCACCGAGGAACGCCTCAGGGACTTGTTGGTGCGCGGCCTTGCCGGCGATGCCGCCGGCTATCGCACGTTTCTCGCCGAGCTCGGCCGGCATCTGCGCGCATTCTTCCGCCGCCGGCTTTCGCGAATGCCGGACGAAGTAGAGGATCTGGTGCAGGAGACGCTGCTCGCGGTGCATAACCACCGGGATACCTATGACCCGGACCAGCCCATCACCGCATGGGTACATGGAATCGCACGGTACAAGCTCATCGACCTGATGCGGCGCCGGGCACGACGGGAAGACTTGACCGACTCGGTCGACGATGCGGCGGAGTTCCTTGCCCACTCCGAGTCGGAAGCGATCGAAGCGAGGCGCGATCTCTTGAAGCTGCTCGCGCAGCTACCGGATCGCCAACGGTTGCCGATACTTCGCGTGAAGGTCGAAGGCGTATCGGTCGTTGAGACGGCTCGCCTCACCGGAATGTCGGTGTCAGCGGTGAAGATCGGTGTGCATCGAGGTCTGAAGGCGCTGGCGGCGAAGATTCTGAAGGAACGCAATGAAAACCGATGAGCTCGTGACTTTGCTCGCCGCCAGCGGCGCTCCAGCGGACCCGTTCGTCATCGCGCGGCGATTCGCGATCGCGATCGGCTGGGGCGCGTTCGGCAGCGCGCTCCTGATGGCGCTGTTGTTGGGGGTGCGCCCGGATATTCGTGCCGCCGTTCAATGGCCGATGTTCTGGATCAAGCTCGTGTTCGCGCTGCTCTTGGTTGGCGCGGGGCTATTCGCCAGCCTGCGCCTCGCGCGGCCAGGCGCGTCCCTGACCCGGCTGCCCGCCGCACTCGCCGGGCCGGTCGTTGCGATCTGGCTGCTCGCCGTCTATGCGCTCGCGACCGCGGAACCTGCCATGCGGGCCGAGCTCATATTCGGCAGGACCTGGCGGTCGTGCCCGTCTAACATCATTGTGCTTTCTGTCCCGGCATTCGTCGCCATATTCTGGGCAATGCGCGGTCTCGCCCCCACCCGGTTGCGCCTGGCGGGCGCGGGCGCAGGGTTACTGGCGGGTGCCGTCGGCGCCTCGGTGTATGCGCTGCATTGCCCGGAGCTCGCCGCGCCGTTTATCGGGGTCTGGTATGTCGCGGGCATTCTCGCGGTAACCACGTTTGGGGCGCTCGTCGGGCCGTGGGCGCTTCGCTGGTAGATCGTCGAACGAGGCGGCAATCCACCCGCTTCATACACTGTAACCATAATCGGGAATCGACAATTGAATACGAAACTGAAACTCCTACTGGGGGCAACGGCGCTGGTGATGGCCACGCTCGCAAGTGCAGCGGAGGCCAAGCCCTTCGATGCGGCGACGTTTACCGCGCTGCAAGCAGCCGGCAAGCCGATCCTGGTCGACATACGCGCCGACTGGTGTCCTACCTGCAAAAAGCAGGCTCCGATCATCGCGTCGCTGATGAGTACTCCGGCATTCAAGGACTACACCGTTCTGGAGGTCAACTTTGACACCCAGCCCGAAGCCTTGAAGCAGTTCCGAGTGACCCAGCAAAGCACGCTCATCATCTTTGCGGGAAAGCAGGAAAAAGGGCGCTCTACCGGCGATACCCGAAGAGAAGGCATCGAGGCGCTGCTTCGCCAAGCCGCGTCCTGATTCGCGATGGATGTCGGCATCGGCACGCTCGGTTTAAGCCTCGTCGCGGGCAGCCTGTCGACGCTATCGCCGTGCGTTCTGCCGTTGCTCCCGGTGGTCTTGGGTGTTGCGCTCGCCAGCCATCGCCGCGGACCACTCGCATTGGGGCTGGGGCTCGCACTTTCGTTCACAGTGACCGGGGTGTTGCTGGGGTCGGTGGGGTTGTATCTGGGATTGAACGCGGATTGGGTGCGCAAGGGCGGGTCGGTGCTGCTGGTCATTCTCGGGGTCGTACTCTTGAGCGCTGGACTGCAGGCGCGCATTGCCGGGGCAATGAGCGGGGCCAGCACGCTCGGCAGCACATTGACCTCGCGGCTGCGCCTGGAAGGCCTGCCGGGACAATTCGTGCTGGGATTGCTGTTGGGACTGGTGTGGGCGCCGTGTGTCGGTCCGACATTGGGAGTCGCGGCAACGCTCGCGAGTCAAAGCCAGGCGCTGGGCGGGGTCGCATTGGTAATGTTGGTGTTCGGAATCGGCGCGGCGCTGCCGCTGGCGCTCGTGGGAACGTTATCGCGGGAGACCCTGGCGCGCACCCGTGTCAAACTGCTGCACTTCGGCATCGCCGGCAAGTACGCATTGGGCGGCGTGTTGCTGCTCGTGGGCGTCTCGATCATGACGGGCGCGGATAAGACGCTCGAGTCGTGGCTGGTCGAGCATTCACCGGAGTGGTTGACGGACGTGACCACCCGCTATTAGTGGACCGTAACAGCCAAATCGGTAGTGTCTGGCTTGCGCTTCACGCCGACCGCTGCGTTGGCGAAGCTTGCAAGGGGGCCTACCCTTGCTTCGCTTCGACGCCTTGCGCTCGACGCGGATCGCGGCGCCGGAGCACTA
>JANXZT010000279.1 GCA_025355395.1 Betaproteobacteria bacterium | reverse complement strand
CCCTTGACCCAGCCGCCGATGTGCCCGGTGATCCCTTTTTTGACGACTTCCTCACTCATCTCGCGCACCCTCCGTGGAGTTCCCAACCGCCCGTAGGCCGACCAGGCTACCGCAACGCGGTGACGGCGCATTTTGTCGCGCTGGTTGCAGATGACCGGCGTCTGCGGTTCGGCTCGACACTTTCGACTGGAGCCATTGTTGATTACGTCCAGGGCATCGACTTCTCGCGCGACGCGCTTCTCGGCCTGTATGACGGCAACGGCGGATTGATTGGCGTGGCGCACGTTGCGCTGGGCGATGCCGAGGCCGAGCTCGGAATTTCGGTCCTGCCAGGGTATCGTCGACGCGGTGTCGGCAGCGCGCTCTTCTCTCGCGCCGTCGCGCGTGTGCGGGACTGCAATGTTTCGAAAGTGTTCATGTACTGCCTTGCGGAGAATACGGCGATGATGCACATTGCGCGTCGCTGCGGCATGAAGATCGTGGTAGCGGCGGGCGGGGCCGATGCCCATCTGGTGTTGTCGCTTGCAAACACTACGCCCGCTGTGCCGAGCGCCATGCTGCCCTTAGCGCGCGACGCCGCACTCGAGATGGCCGTGACGCGGCGTTCCCGCGCCGATGTCGACGCCGCGCTCGTCTTGGCGGCAGCAGTTGCGCTAACGGGGTGTTGACTCCCACGCCTTGACCGCGGCCGGGAGTTGATCGAGCGAGGCGATGATCCGGTCCGGCGGCGCGCCGTGCCGATCGACCGGTGCGCCGGTCCGATTGACCCAGAAGGTGGTGAACCCGAAGGCTTTAGCCCCGATGGCATCCCAGCCGTTGGATGAAACGAACGCGATCCGCGACGTGGGGAGGCCCAACCGCTCCACGGCAAGTTTGTAGACGCGAGGGCTTGGCTTGAACACGCCCGCCGTTTCTACGCTCAGCACGCCATCGAGATCCCCCGCCAGCGGGCTTTGTGCCACGAGTGGCGTCAGCATCGCCTGCGATCCATTCGACAGGACCCAGCGTGGACGGGGCGCGAGCGCCGCGAGGGCGGCGGGAGCATCCGCGAACGCTTCGAGGTGCAGGTAGCTGTCGAGCAACGCGTTTCGTTCGCTGTCCTCGAGTTTCAGTCCGAGCGTCGCCGCGGCGTGATCGAGCGCCTGGGCCGTGACAATCGAAAAGTCCGCAATGGCCCCGGTGGCCGGCGAGGGGGCCATGAGACTCACGAGCCAGCTATATTCGAGTTGCTTGGCTCGCCAGTGCAGCGACAACGCCGTACCCTGCCCCGGTGCAAGGCGTTCGGCCAAGGCGGTGACGGAATACACATCGAAGAGCGTGCCGTATGCATCGAACACTACTGCGCTCACAACTTTCGTCATCGCCTGTTCCCCTTCAATCGGTGTCGCATGGTTTGGACCGATCGCGCACAACGCGGACAAAAAAAGAGGGGTTACACTTGCGCGTAACCCCTTGGTTCATGTGGTGGGCGATACTGGTATTGAACCAGTGACCCCTGCCGTGTGAAGGCAGTGCTCTACCACTGAGCTAACCGCCCCGCGAACCCAGACAGGAGCCGGCATTTAAACACGCTCAAAACGAGGGGGTCAAACCGCCCCGGACAGTTTGTCTACTGTTGTCTTGGACATAACTTGCACCAATGCAGTGCATTCTAATGCTGCCCCAATTGCCAAGCCCGGCCCGCGACGGTTGGGTCGCGGCTAAGTGCCGGCTCGCGTTGGCAAAGTACGTCTCTGACCGATGCCCGCCGACCTGATCGCTCGACGGAAGAACCTGACCGCCCCGATTCGTGTCCTCCCTTCCCTACGACGAAATGCGTACCGACGCCGGGGAAGTCCGGGCGCATTACGCCCCTTTTGCGGACTGGATTGCCCGCACTCCACCGGCCCGCATTGCCCAAAAGCGTGATGAAGCCGAGCGCGCGTTCCACCGGGTAGGCATCACCTTTGCGGTGTATGGCGAGGACTTGGGCGAAGAGCGTCTCATTCCATTCGACATTGTCCCGCGCATCGTGCCCGCGGACGAATGGAGCAAGCTCGAGCGCGGCTTGAAGCAGCGCGTGCAGGCGCTCAACGCATTTCTGGACGATATCTATCACGCGCAGGCGATCTGCGCGGCGGGCGTGGTGCCGCGCGAATGCGTGTCCGACAACGCCCAGTACCGCCCGGAAATGCAGGGGATGAAGGTCCCGGGGGGCATCTACGCCCACGTCGCCGGCGTCGACGTGGTGCGGGCCGGCGTCGGCGAGTATTTTGTGCTCGAGGACAATCTGCGGGTGCCGTCGGGAGTGAGCTACATGCTCGAGAACCGCAAGATGATGATGCGGCTTTTTCCCGAGCTCTTTGCCACCCAGTCGATCCGACCCGTGCAGCATTACCCGGACCTGCTGCTCGAAAACCTTCGCGGGATGTCGCCACTGGAAGAGGAAGACCCAACGGTTGCGGTGCTGACCCCCGGCGCGCACAACTCCGCCTACTTCGAGCACGCGTTCCTGGCGCAGCAGATGGGGGTCGAGCTGGTCGAAGGCCAGGATCTCTTCGTCCAGAACGATACGGTGTACATGCGCACTACGCGGGGTCCGCAGCGCGTGCATGTCATTTATCGGCGGGTGGACGACGACTTTCTCGACCCGCTCGCCTTCCGCCCTGATTCGATGCTGGGCGTGCCGGGCCTCTTCGCGGCGTACCGGGCGGGGCGGGTGACCCTTGCCAACGCGATCGGCACCGGAGTGGCCGACGACAAGTCCATCTATCCGTACGTGCCGGACATGATCCGCTTCTATCTTTCCGAGGAGCCGGTCCTGAACAACGTTCACACTTATCTCCTGCGCCGTCCGGACGAATGCGAATACGTGCTCGCCAACCTCGAGCATCTGGTGGTCAAGGAAGTACACGGTGCCGGCGGCTACGGCATGCTCATCGGGCCGGCGTCCACCGCGGCCGAGCGCGACGATTTCCGCGCGCGCATCCGGGCGAAACCGGACGGTTACATCGCGCAACCCACACTCTCGCTCTCGACGTGCCCGACGTTTGCCGCCAGCGGTCTTGCGCCGCGCCACATCGACTTGCGGCCGTATGTGCTGTCGGGCAAGACGGTGACCCTGGTTCCTGGCGGCCTGACCCGTGTCGCACTTAACGAGGGCTCGCTGGTCGTCAATTCGTCGCAGGGTGGCGGCACCAAGGACACCTGGGTGCTGGCGTGATCGCGCATGGAGGAGGGCGACCATGCTGAGCCGGACGGCCCATGAGCTCTTCTGGATGGCGCGCCACATCGAACGGGCCGAGAATACCGCCCGCATCCTCGACGTGACCTATCGCATGTCGCTGCTGCCCTACGATGCGGTGGAGTCAGGGCTCGCCTGGGCCGAGCCGTGGGCGGTACCGCTCATCTCCAGCGGGCTTGCGACGTCGTTCTATAAGCGCTATCAAACGCTGAGTGCAGAAAACGTGCTGCGCTACATGATCCTCGACGCCAACAACGACTCGTCGATCCAGTGCTGCCTGTGGGCGGCGCGGGAATCGGCGCGCTCGGTGCGCGGCGCGATCACCTCGGAAATGTACGAGGATCTCAACTCATCGTGGCTTGAGATGCGAGGCTACGACTTCGAGAAGATTCAGGCGTATGGCGTGTCGGAATTCATGGACTGGGTGAAGATGCGCTCGCACCTTATTCGAGGCGTGACGTTCGGCACCATGCTGCGCGACGAAGCCTACCATTTCATCCGGCTGGGAACGCACCTCGAGCGGGCGGACAACACGGCGCGCATCCTGGATGTGAAATATCACATCCTGCTGCCAAGTGCGGCCGACGTCGGCGGCGCAGTGGATTACTACCAGTGGGGAGCCCTGTTGCGCTCGGTTTCCGGCTTCGAGTCCTACCGGAAGATCTACCGCGATGTCATCACGCCGCGCCGGGTTGCGGAACTGCTGATCCTGCGCGATGACATGCCGCGCTCACTGCACTCCTGCATGAATCTGATCCAGGAAACGCTCGAGAAATTGTGCAACGGCCACAGCCAGGAGATCCAGCGCGCGACGGGGGAACTCCATGCCCGGCTGCACTATGGCCGCACCGACGACATCATTCGCTATGGCCTGCACGAATACCTGATGGACTTCCTCGACCGGATCTCAGCACTCGGCGATGCGATCGAGCGCGATTTCTTCGCCACGGGGCAGGCGGCCAGCCCGCAATGAGTAGAATCAATGGTTTTCGCGACACCCGTCGCGTTGACTTTGCGGGCGTAAGGACCCAAAACGGACGATCGCCGTTGGCCGCGACCTGGCAGAGAGGTTTCCCGGAATGACGTATTGCGTAGCGATGTGCCTCGATGCCGGAATGATCTTCGCGTCGGATTCGAGAACCAACGCGGGCGTGGACCAGGTGTCGCGGTTCTCCAAGATGCGCACCTTCGTGCGCGAGGGCGAGCGCGTGATCGTCTCGCTCTCTTCCGGCAACCTGTCGATCACCCAGAACGCGGTCAACATCCTCGAGCAGCGCGTCAAGGTTAACGACGCGCACGACAACTTGAGGAATGTGGTCTCGATGTTCGACGTCGCGCGCCTGTTCGGCGATGCCCTGCGCGAGGTCAAGAGCCGCGACGGGCCCTACCTCATGCAGAACAACGTCGACGCCGGCGCCAATTTTATCGTGGGCGGCCAGGTCCGGGGCGAACCGCCACGGCTTTTCAACGTGTATAGCGAAGGCAATTTCATCGAGACCACCGCCGACACCTGTTATTTTCAGACCGGCGAAACCAAATACGGCAAGCCGATCATCGATCGCGTCATCACCCGGGGCAGCGGGCTGACCGACGCCACCAAATGCACGCTGGTGTCCTTCGATTCGACCATGCGCTCCAACATATCGGTGGGACTCCCGATCGATCTCCTGACCTACGATACCGACGCCTTCAGAATTCGCGCGCAGCGCCGCATCGAGGAAACCGATCCCTACTTTCAGATGATCCATGCGGAGTGGGGCGAGGGCCTGCGTCGGATCTTCGCGCAACTGCCCAACCCCGAGTGGTAACCGTCCGCACGCGCACCGGCGGGCTGCTGGGCGAGGGAGCGTTCGCGCGCCCACGTTCCAGCGCGCTCGGAACGCGGCTAAGGAACCTCTGAACAAGTCCCGCACGATTGCGCTGCAGGGCCAAATGCGGATGATTGCGACCCGCGCGACGAAGGTCGTAGTCAAACTACGATGCCGAGGAGCGCGGGGAAGCAAGCGCCGCATTTGGCAGCAGCCCGAAGGGACGGTAGTGTTTCGGGTAGCTGGCTTTGTCGCGCCATCCATCCCGAAACACTGCCGTCGCAAACGCGCGCGACTTGTTCAGAGGTTCCCTAACCATGGCCATTCGCGTCGCCCTTCATCACCGCACGACCTATCGCTTCGATCGGCTGGTCGCGCTCACACCGCACCAGATTCGCCTGCGGCCTGCGCCGCATTGCCGGACCCCGGTGCTCGGCTACTCGCTGCGCGTCGGGCCCAAAGAGCACTTCGTCAACTGGCAGCAGGACCCGTATGGCAACTGGGTCGCGCGGCTGGTGTTTCCGGAGCCCGCGAGGGAGCTCGCGATCGAGGTGGATCTCACCGCCGACATGACGGTCATCAATCCGTTCGACTTCTTTGTCGAGCCCTATGCCGAGGTTTATCCGTTCGGGTATGCGCCGGCGCTCGCGAAGGAGCTCATTCCCTTTCTGGAAACCGCGCCTGCCAATCTGCGGCTCGCGCAGTGGCTCTCGACCTACCGCGCGGCGTTGCCTTCCACCACGCCGACCGTGCCCATGCTGGTTGCGCTCAACCAGCAACTGCAACGAGAGATTCGTTATCTCGTGCGCATGGAACCCGGTGTGCAGACGCCGGACGAGACATTGGAGCGCGCCTGCGGCTCATGTCGCGACAGCGGCTGGTTGCTGGTGCAGATCCTGCGCCACCTTGGCCTGGCGGCGCGCTTTGCGTCCGGTTATCTCATCCAGCTGACCGCCGATGTGAAGGCGCTCGACGGACCCTCGGGTACCACACACGACTTTACCGACCTGCACGCCTGGGCGGAGGTGTATCTGCCCGGCGCCGGCTGGATCGGCTTCGATTCCACCTCAGGCCTCCTCGCCGGCGAAGGTCATCTGCCGCTGGCGTGCACCGCCGACCCCGG
>JANXZT010000275.1 GCA_025355395.1 Betaproteobacteria bacterium | reverse complement strand
CACCAGGCCGACGCCGCTCGGCAGCAATTCGCCGTCCGCGGGCTCGCCCATTCCGAGCTCGGGCCGATAGTCGGGCTCACCGCCGAGAACGGGCAGCGACCCGCCGAGCTGGACTCCCAAAGCGCCAGCGCCGCTCGCCAGCACGATGCCCGCGTGCTCGCCCCCGGGTTGCGCGGCCCACGCACGCGATTGCGTGCGCCAGCAATAGACCGCGTCCTCGAAATCGCCCACGATCGCAAACGAAAGTGCAGTAAGCCGGACCGGAATCCAGTCGAGGAGCCACAGCAATGTGCGTGCGGGCTTGCCGAACGCTTCGCGGGCGCGGCCGATGGGTGTGGTGTCCTCGCCGGCCACTTCGCCGCGCCATTCAGCGGCGAGCAGTGTCGTCGCGCGATACAGCACCGCGCCGGTCGGCCCCGGCAACACCGTGAACCAGAAAAGCGTCGCGAACACCTGCTGGTAGGAATCGAGAAGCCCGCGCTCGATAGCGAGCTTGGCGATCTCAGCGGTGCCAAGCTCGCCCGCGGCGCCACCCCGCCAGCTCGCGAGTGCCCGTCGGGCGTGATTCAAATCGCCGGCCTTGAGCGCAGCGACGACGTCGGAGTAGGCGTGGCTGAATCGGCGAAAACCCATCAGTAAATACAGCCACGCAACGTTCCACAACAGCCCGAGGGCGGGATGCACGCGAAACAGCAGCACGAACACGCCACCGGCGAGCAGCACCGGTGGGACGAGCGCCGCGACGGCAGCGAACACGCCGTGCTGTGGCGTGCCGCCATTCAGCCGCGCCTCAAGCAAGCGGACGTAACGAATGTAGGCGCGCTCGAGGTTTCCCCGCCACCGCAATGCGCGCCACTGCTCGAGGGCGAGAGCTACCAGCACCGCGATGAAATTCATGGCGCCCAGGCTCGCACAGGACGTTTGCCGCGGCACGCCGTTCCACGCGATGCGTGACCTGCGGCGGGCGATTTGATCGCCGTCATCGCCTCAGCTTCGCAACTCGTCGCGATCGCGGTATTCCTCGAGCGCATCGGGGTTGGCGAGCGCCTCGCGGTTGCGCACCGGGCGGCCGTGGACGATATTGCGTACCGCGAGCTCAACGATTTTGTTGCTCTTGGTTCGCGGAATATCGGACACCTGCAACACCTTGGCCGGAACATGGCGCGGCGTGGTGTTGGCGCGAATCTGCTGCTTGATCTTGTCGGTCAATGCGGCGTCGAGCGTAATCCCATCGCGAAGCCGGACGAACAGGACGACGCGCACGTCACCGCGTTCATCGGGTGGCCAGTCCTGGCCGATCACGATGCTTTCCACGACCTCGTCGAGCTTCTCGACCTGGCGATAGATCTCCGCGGTGCCGATGCGCACGCCACCCGGATTCAGTGTCGCATCGGAGCGGCCGTAGATGATCATCCCGTCATGCGCGGTCAATTCGACAAAATCCCCGTGGCACCACACGCCCGGGAACCGCTCGAAATACGCCGCCCGATACTTCGCCCCATCGGGATCGTTCCAGAACCCTACAGGCATGGACGGAAACGGCGCGGTACACACGAGCTCACCTTTTTCACCGCGCACCGGCTTCCCGTCCTCATCGAACACCTCGACGGCCAGCCCCAATCCGCGGCACTGCAACTCGCCCCGCCAAACCGGACGCGTCGGTACGCCCAGCGCAAAGCACGACACGATGTCGGTTCCACCCGAGATCGACGAGAGACAAAGGTCGTCCTTGATGCATTGGTAGACGTAATCGAAGCTCTCCGGCGCCAGCGGACTGCCGGTGGAAAAAAGGGTGCGCAGTGCGGCGAGGTCGTAATCCTTGCGCGGCACCAGGGCAATCTTCCTGATCGCGTCGATGTATTTCGCGGATGTCCCGAAATGGGTCATGCGTTCGGCTTCGGCAAAATCCCACAGCACCTTGCCGCGCTCCACGAACGGCGATCCGTCGTAGAGTAGCAGCGTGGCGCCCGCGCCCAGGCCGGAGACCAGCCAGTTCCACATCATCCAGCCGCATGTCGTAAAGTAGAAAAGCCGATCCCCCGCCTTCACATCTCCGTGCAGCGCATGCTCTTTCATATGCTGCAGCAATGTGCCGCCGGCGCCATGCACGATGCACTTCGGCTCGCCGGTCGTGCCCGACGAAAAAAGAATGTAGACCGGGTGATCGAACGGCAGCCGGACGAATTCGATCGGCTGGGCGGGAAACGGCGCCAGGAACGCGTTCCATTCGACGGCGCCGCGCACCCCCGGATCGCGCACCTCGCCGCCGCCGGAGTCGGCGAGATACGGCACGATCACCACGCACTCCACCGTTGGCAAGCGTGCCACGATTTCGTTCACGCGATCGAGCATCGGCAACGGCTTGCCGTTGTACCAATAGCCGTCGACCGTGATCAGTACGCGGGGGGCAATCTGCCCAAAGCGATCGAGCACGCCCTGCACACCGAAATCCGGGGAGCACGACGACCACACCGCGCCCTGCGACGTGGCGGCAAGCATCGCGATGACGGCTTCCGGCACGTTGGGGATGTAAGCCGCAACGCGATCGCCCGCTTTGATGTCGAGTGCGCGCAACGCCTGGGCCATGCGGGAAACGTCGGCATGGAGTGTCGAATGGGAAATGCGGCGCGACAGCCGATCCTCGCCTCGAAAGACGAGCGCGTCAGCAGCGTCGTCCCCCGCTCGCCGGCCAAGCAGGTTTTCCGCAAAATTGAGGCGGGCGTCGGGGAACCAGCGAGCGCCCGGCATGCGATCGCCATCGACCAGCGTGCGTTGCCCTCGCTCGCCGATGATGCCGCATTGATCCCAGACGGCGCGCCAGAAGGCTTCCTTGTGCTCGATCGACCATTCCCACAGCGACGTGTAGTCGGGCAGGCTGCGGCCGGTGGCAGCCGCAATGCGTTGCGCAAAGGCGGTGACGTTCGCCTCAACAACGCGATCCGGGGAGGGCTGCCAGAGCGGCGTGGAGTGGGTCATGGCTCTGATGCCGTCGAAGCTCTATTGATGACTACCGAAACGAGTGACATCTGGCGCAAGACTCCCGTCGTTGCCGCGCAGGCGGGGGCGACGATTTCACCGGAATCGACAGTCACACATTTGCGTATAGGTCAGTAAATCCGGGCAATGGGGCGCCGGCGAAGCAAGGTGTCGAGTCTACGCCGGTGCGCGCGCCACGCCTCGACCCCGCCGGGATGATTATACAATCGGCCCATCGAAGCTCATCGCCCGTAGTGAGGACCGCGAATCATGCAGCGCGAAGCCATGGAGTACGACGTCGTGATGATCGGTGGCGGTCCCGCAGGACTTGCCGCCGCCATCCGGATAAAGCAGCTCGCGGCAAACGCGGGCCGCGAAGTCACCGTTTGTGTTCTCGAGAAAGGGTCGGAGGTCGGCGCACACATCCTCTCGGGGGCGGTGATGGACCCGCGCGCACTCGACGAGCTCCTGCCCGATTGGAAGAAGAACGGCGCGCCACTCGATACGGCGGTCATCGACGACCGCTTCCTGATTCTCACCGCCGACCGGGCGCATCGCATTCCGAACGCGCTGCTGCCGCGGCTCATGAGCAATCACGGCATGTATATCGCGAGCCTCGGCAATGTTTGCCGGTGGCTTGCGCGGCAGGCCGAGGCGCTGGGGGTCGAGATTTATCCCGGGTTTGCCGCGACGGAAATTCTGTATGACGCGCAAGGCGCAGTGCGTGGCGTGGCCACCGGCGACATGGGTGTTGCGCGCGACGGTGCGCACAAGCCCGAGTACCAGCCCGGGATGGAATTGCATGCCAAGTATTCGCTCTTTGCCGAAGGCGTTCGCGGATCACTTTCGCAGGAGCTGATGGCGCGCTATAACCTGCGTGATGGCATCGATCCGCAGAAATACGGCATTGGCATCAAGGAGTTGTGGCAGGTGGCTCCGGAACAGCATCGGCCCGGCTTGGTGCTGCATAGCCAGGGCTGGCCGCTCGACAACCGCACCGGCGGCGGATCGTTCGTCTACCACTTCGGCGAGAACCTCGTGTCGGTGGGCTTTGTGGTTCATCTCAATTACGAGAATCCACACCTTTCGCCCTACGACGAATTCCAGCGCTTCAAGACCCACCCCGCCATTCGGGAAACCTTCGCCGGCGGCAAGCGGCTTTCGTATGGCGCGCGAGCGATCAACGAAGGCGGGCTGCAGTCGGTGCCGAGGCTGACCTTTCCCGGCGGAGCCTTGATCGGTTGCGCGGCAGGATTCGTGAACCTGCCCCGCATCAAAGGCTCGCACAACGCCATGAAGACCGGGATGCTCGGTGCCGAGGCCGTGTTTGAAGCGATCGTCGCGGGACGGGCCAACGACGCGCCGGTGAGTTACGGCGACGCGTATCGCAAATCGTGGGTCTATGAGGACCTCTACAAAGTCCGTAACGTGAAGCCGGGCATGAGCTGGGGATTGTGGCCGGGCATGGCGCACGCCGGATTGCATATGTGGCTGAACGACCTCGGCCTGGGCGGGCTCGCGCCGTGGACATTGCGGCACAAGGCCCCCGACCACGAGAGTCTCCGCCCAGCCGCGGAAATGCCCGTCATCGCGTATCCCAAATACGATGGTGTGCTCACCTTCGACAAGCTCTCATCCGTGTTCGTATCCAACACCAATCACGAGGAAGATCAGCCGGTGCATCTGCGGCTCTCCAATCCAGCGATTCCCGTGGATGTGAACCTGCGGATGTACGACGGTCCGGAGCAACGGTACTGTCCGGCCGGTGTGTACGAGTTCGTTTCCGATGAAGCCTCGACAGGAGCGATGCGACTGCAGATCAATGCGCAGAACTGCGTGCACTGCAAGACCTGCGACATCAAGGACCCGCGACAGAACATCCACTGGGTACCGCCGGAAGGCGGCGGCGGTCCCAACTATCCGGGGATGTAGGAAACTACGGGCCCCCTGCCCCAAGGCCGCGCACAACGGCGCTTAAAGCATCGCGCTGCCGCAAGCGATGTGGCGCCAACCCTACCGGGCCAGCACCGCACCCAGCCATGCGGCGCCGCGTACGCCGCTGGAATCGCCATGAACGTTGCGCAGCAGCCGCGTATCGACACGATCCGAGAATACCCACTCGCGCCAACGGTCCGGCACATTCGCGTACAACCGATCAAGGTTTGACATGCCACCGCCCAGCACGATGACGTCCGGGTCGAGGATGTTGATGACGTGCGCAAGCGCCCGCGCCAGCCGCTCCTCGTAACGTTGCAAGGTCGCCTCGCATGCCGCCTCCCCTGCGGCGGCGCGGACTGCGATTTCAGGCGGCGAGCAGGCCAAGCTGGTCTCGCGGGCGTGGTCGCGCGCCATGCCCGGCCCGGAAAGAAACGTCTCGATGCAACCGGTCTGGCCGCAGAAACAAGCGGGACCCGGGCGTTCGATGCCGACCGGCCAAGGCATCGGATTGTGGCCCCACTCGCCGGCGATGCCGTTGGGTCCGTCGAGGATGCGCCCCCGGATTACGATGCCGCCGCCTACCCCCGTCCCGAGGATTACGCCGAACACGACGTCCGCCCCGGCGCCCGCCCCATCGCTGGCTTCGGACAGCGCGAAGCAGTTGGCGTCATTGGTCAATAACACCGCGCGCCCGAGCAATGCTTCGAGGTCGTGCCGGACGGGCTTGCCATTGAGGCAAACGGAGTTCGATCCGCGCAACCCTCCGGTGGCCCGCGAAATCGAACCCGGCGTACCAATGCCGATGGTCGCGCACACGCCGAGGGCGCGTTCAGTCTGCGCGATCAGATCGACGATGGCGCGGAGGATGGCGCCGTAGTCCTCATGCGGTGTCGACACGCGCCGTCGGAGCAGCGGCGCGCCGCTTGCGTCCAGGGCAATGATCTCGGTCTTGGTGCCGCCGAGGTCGATGCCCAAATGGATAACCTGTTCCCGATCCATCGACCGCATATTGCGTCGGCGGAGAGTTCCATGCAACCGGGAGCACCACGCGCCCGGCACCACCATCCCGGCGCAAGGCTACGATACAGCGAGCGCCAGCTCCCGCGGTTGCGCTAACATCCGTCGGGCATCATGCTTCTTCGGTCGGACATCGGATTTGCGCGGCGCGGGAAGAAGCTGCCCCCGTTGGCTGTTCGCGAAGCGATGTGCCGACGCTCTGTCGATTCCTTCCGCTGGGGGGGGGGGGGGGGGGGGGGGGGGGGGGGGGGGGGGGGGGGGGGGGGGGGGGGGGGGGGGGGGGGGGG
>JANXZT010000247.1 GCA_025355395.1 Betaproteobacteria bacterium | reverse complement strand
CTCGCCCGTATGCTGTAGCCGCCGGGCACCGCCGCTCGCACCCAGGGCACGGCCTGTCCGCGTGCTGTGCGTTTCATCGCATCTCACTGCCGATGTTCATCGCACGCCTGGGTGCGATGGTGGGGAGCTCTTCCTGGCTGTACGGCGGCTCGCCGCACGCGATTCCCTGCCGCGCGCGAGCACACCGATGTGACGCCAATCGTGGGGACCTCGAGCGGCACGGTAAAATGACATCTTTTGTTCGCTCGACTGCTCATGGCGGCTCCCCTGGAGGCCGGAAAAACGATGACCCACCTGCAACAAACGATCGATGCCGCGTGGGAGGAGCGCGCCCAATTGAGCCCGGCGGCAGCCTCCGCCGAAATTCGCGATGCGGTCGCCCACGTGATTGGCGAGCTCGACGGCGGCCGTCTTCGCGTGGCAGAAAAATCCCAGGGCCATTGGATCACGCATCAGTGGATCAAGAAGGCCGTGCTGCTCTCGTTCCGTCTCGCTGACAACACCGCGATGCGCAGTGCCGCGCCCGACCGGGCCGCGCCGGCGTTTGCGTTCTACGACAAGGTGCCGACGAAATTTGCCGGCTTTACCGACGAAGAGTTTCTGGCAGCGGGCGTGCGTGTCGTGCCACCGGCCGTCGCGCGGCGCGGCGCCTATATCGCAAAGAACGTCGTGCTGATGCCCTCGTACGTGAACATCGGCGCCTATGTCGATGAAGGCACCATGGTCGATACGTGGGCGACGGTGGGCTCGTGCGCGCAGATCGGGCGCAACGTCCATCTTTCCGGGGGTGTGGGCATCGGCGGCGTCCTCGAACCGTTGCAGGCCAATCCAACCATCATCGAGGATAACTGCTTCATCGGGGCGCGCTCCGAAGTCGTGGAAGGCGTGGTCGTGGAGGAAAACTCGGTACTTGGCATGGGCGTGTTCCTCGGCCAGAGCACGCGCATCTTCAACCGCGCCACCGGAGAGATCGCCTATGGCCGCGTTCCCGCGGGCTCGGTGGTGGTGGCAGGGAGCCTGCCGTCCTCCGAGGGCAGCTGCCACTTGTATTGCGCGGTCATCGTGAAGCAGGTCGACGCGAAAACGCGCGCCAAGACCAGCATCAACGAGCTACTGCGGATTTAGGATCCAGGGTCTTATTGCATGAGTGTAAATCTCAAATCGAACGACGATCTCGCTCGCATGCGCGTTGCCGGGCGTCTTGCCGCGGAGGTGCTCGACTTCATTACGCCGCATGTGCAGGCGGGCGTCACCACCGGCGAGTTGAACCGGCTCTGCCACACCTACATGGTGGAGACCCAGCGCACCGTACCGGCCCCACTCAACTATGCGCCGCCGGGGCACGCGCCGTATCCCGCGTCCGTGTGCACTTCCGTAAACCATGTGGTATGCCACGGGATTCCGGGCGACAAGACGTTGAAGCCCGGGGACATCCTCAATGTCGACATCACGGTTATCAAGGACGGCTTCCACGGCGACACGAGTCGCATGTTCACGATCGGTGCGCCTTCCATCCAGGCCAGGCGGCTGGTGGAAGTAACCTACGAGGCGATGTGGAGAGGGATCCACGCGGTCAAGCCCGGTGTGCACCTGGGGGACATTGGCCAAGTAATTCAGCGGCACGCCGAAAGCAACGGCTTTTCGATCGTGCGCGAATTCTGTGGCCATGGCATCGGGCGCAACTTTCATGAAGAGCCCCAGGTGTTGCATTACGGCCGTGCCGGCACCGGCTTGAAGCTCTTGCCCGGCATGATCTTTACCATCGAGCCAATGGTCAATGCCGGCGGTCCCGGCATACGCGGCATGAAAGACGGCTGGACGATCGTCACGGCCGATCACTCGCTTTCAGCGCAGTGGGAACACACGGTGGCCGTGACCGCCGACGGGTTCGAGGTGCTGACGACCTCCGCCGGAACGCCGCCGCCATCGGCGGCCTGACATGGCGTGACCGCTCCGGTCTCGGCGTACGCATCACCGGTCGCGGTGGGCGCACCCGTTGCCTTGCGGTGGCGGGGCGAATTGCGCACCGGACGCGAAGCACTGCGCGCGGCCTTCGAGACGCGTCCGGATACCCCGGTCCTGTTGCGCGGGCACTCACGCCTGGTCGACAAGGTCGTGCGCGAAGTGTGGATCGAGCTCGGCGCCCCCGCCGAGATTGCGCTGATCGCCGTGGGTGGTTACGGTCGCGGGCAGCTTTTTCCGCACTCCGATGTGGACCTTCTTATCCTGCTTGCGGCGGCGCCGGATGTCCGGGTGACCGGCTTCATGGAGCGCCTCGTCGGCATGCTGTGGGATATCGGGCTCGAGCCCGGGCACAGCGTTCGCACCATCGACCAATGTCAGGCGGAGATGCATAGGGACGCGACAATCGCCACGAGCCTCCTCGAGCAGCGTTTGCTCATTGGCTCGCGCGCCCTGCATCGCAGCTTCGTTGAAGCGCTGCGCTCGACGCTCGATATCGTCGCGTTCTACGAGTCGAAGGCGCTCGAGCAGCAGCAGCGGCATCTTCGCTTCCACGATGCGGCGTACAACCTCGAGCCGAATGTAAAAGAAAGCCCCGGCGGCCTGCGCGATCTGCAGACCGTGCTGTGGATTGCCCGGGCGGCCGGACTGGGGCGAAGCTGGATCGAGATCGCTCGCGCCGGCCTCATCACGGCACAGGAAGCGCGCGCCGTTTCGCGGCAGGAGCGGTTCATCGGCGCATTGCGCGTGCGCCTGCATTTCCTGGCCGGGCGCCGGGAGGACCGCCTCATCTTCGACCAGCAGCAGGCGCTCGCGCGTGAGATCGGATTGGCCGACACGCCCACGCGCCGGGCCAGCGAGCAGCTCATGCAGCGCTATTACCGCGCGGCCAGGCTCGTGCGGCAGGTCAACGTGATCCTGTTGCAGAACTTGCACGGGCGGATCCTGCCCACCACCACGGTCGTGACCCCGCTCGATGACGATTTCCAGATGGCGGACGAGTTGCTCGACGTCTGTGACGAAGACGTCTTCATGCGCCGGCCTGCCGCGATGCTCGATGCCTTCCTCGCCATGCAAAGGCACCCCGAATTAAAAGGCATGTCCGCCCGGACGTTGCGCGCACTATGGCGCAATCGGCATCGCATCAATGCGCGATTCCGCGCCGATCCCGCCAATCGCCGTCGCTTCCTGCAGGTATTCCGCGAGCCCCGCGGGCTGACGCATGAATTGCGGCGCATGAATCTCTACGACGTGCTGGGACACTACCTGCCTCCATTTGGCCGCATCGTAGGCCAAATGCAGCATGATCTCTTCCACGTGTACACCGTGGACGAGCACAGTTTGATGGTGATACGCAATCTGCGCCGGTTCTGCGAGGCGCAGCATGCGCACGAATATCCGCTCTGCTCGCGGCTCATGGCCGATTTTCCGCGCAAGGACGTGCTGTATCTGGCAGGCCTTTTCCATGACATCGGCAAAGGACGCGGCGGAGACCATTCGCTGCTTGGTGCGCGTGACGCCCGTCGGTTTTGCCGCGCGCACGGCTTGGCCGTAGAAGATGCGGAGCTTGTCGAGTGGCTGGTCGTGCAGCATCTCGCGATGTCGGCGACGGCCCAGAAGCAGGACATCACCGATCCCGACGTCGTGGCTGCGTTTGCCACCCGCGTGGGCAGCGAGCGCAGGTTGATGGCGCTGTATCTTTTCACGGTGGCCGACATTCGCGGCACCAGCCCCCGGGTGTGGAACGCGTGGAAAGCGAAGCTCCTCGAAGATCTGTTCAATGCCACCCGCGCCCGGCTTCTGGGCACGGGAGCCGCGAGCCTCGCCGACAGCCTGGAGGAGCGGCAGGAAGAAGCGCGCCGCCTGCTGCGGCTTTATGCCGTGGCCGATGGGGCGGAGCGGACGTTGTGGAGCAAGCTCGACAGCGTGTATTTCCAGCGTCACACCGCCGATGAAATCGCGTGGCACGCGCGGCAGCTTTTCTATCGCGCGGAAGGAGCGAAGCCGGTGGTCAAGGCCCGGTTGTCACGCGCCGGCGCCGGGTTGCAAGTGTTCGTTTACCTGCCGGATCAAAAGGATCTTTTCGCGCGCATTTGCGGATTTTTCGGCCGGGCGGGACTCTCCATTCTCGAAGCCAAGATCCATACCACCCGGCGCGGTTATGCGCTGGATACGTTTGCCGCCCACGATCCGGCCAATCCCGGCGCATCGCATCGCGAAACGATTCAATTCGTCGAGTACGAGCTCGCGCGCCTCCTCGACGCGCGGCCGCCGTTGCAGCCGCCGGCAATCGGGCGGGTCAGCCGGCGTCTCAAACACTTCCCGCTCTCGCCTGAAGTACGCATCTTCGCCGATGACAAGGGTACGCAATACATTCTGGAAATCGTGGCGGGTGATCGACCCGGATTGCTCGCCGGTATCGCCTACACCCTCGCCGGCGCCAACATCAATGTCACCAGCGCCAAGATCAATACCCTCGGCGAGCGCGCGGAGGATGTTTTTCTGGTGGATGGCGCTACCCTGCACGACGAACAGGCGCTGGTGCGGCTCGAAACCACGCTCGTCGACCAATTGCGTCTCCACTAGTCCGCCGCGGCATCGGCGAGCTCCGGAAAGACGATGTCGGTAAAACCGAATCGCGTGAAATCGCGCATCCGCATCGGATAGAGGATGCCCAGCAGGTGGTCGCACTCGTGCTGCGCCACCCGGGCATGAAAGCCGCTGACCTCGCGGGCAATCTTCGCTCCCTGCCCATCGAATCCCTCGTAGCGTAGTTCGGTGTAGCGCGGAACGACGCCGCGCAACCCGGGAACGGAGAGGCAGCCTTCCCAGCCGTCCTCCATCTCGTCCGATAACGGCGTCAGCACCGGATTGATAAGCTCGGTGTACGGCACCGGCGGTGCGTCGGGATAGCGCGCGCTCTTCTCGACACCGAAAATAACCACCTGCAACGGCACCGCGATTTGTGGCGCAGCCAGACCGGCACCGGTTTGCGCTGCCATGGTGTCGCGCAGATCCTGCAACAGCGACTCAAGCTCCGGCGTGCCGAAGCGCTTGACCGGCGCCGAGGGCTGCCACAAACGCGGGTCGCCCATGCGCAGCACGTCACGGATCATTTCGCACCCGTCGAGTACTCCTGGACGAGCGGAGCAATGTGCTCGAGCAATGTACGCACCTTTTCCATGGCCGTTTCGAGTACATCGGCGATGCTTTCCATCGAGATGTGATCTCCGGAATCGCCACGTCCGGCGCCGTGATTGACGACCACCGCAATCGCGGCATAAGGCAGCTCGAGCTCGCGCGCAAGCGCCGCTTCCGGCATGCCGGTCATGCCCACCATCGTCGCGCCGTCGCGGTCCAGCCGATCGATTTCGGCCGCGGTTTCCAGCCGCGGACCCGACACCGCCGCGTAGACCCCGCCGTCGGCGAGCGCGATGCCGGCCTTCGCGGCCCCCTCGAGGCAAGTTTGACGGAGCGCGGGCGTGTACGGGTGGGTGAAATCGACGTGGACCACGGTGCGGTCGCCACCATCAAAAAAGGTGGCTGGCCGGTCGTGCGTGTAGTCGATGATCTGATGCGGCAAGACAAGCTCGCCGGGTGCGACTCCGCGTATGCCGCCAACTGACGCCACCGCCAGCACCGCCGTCGCGCCGCGGTTCTTGAGCGCCCACAGGTTCGCCCGGTAATTCACCCGGTGCGGTGGAATGGTGTGGCCATGTCCATGGCGGGCAAGGAATAGCGCGCTCGTCGCAGCGATCTCGCCAAACACCAGCGCGGACGATGGCTCTCCATAGGGCGTACGTACCACCTCGCGGCGAGCGATGGCGAGAGTTGACAGGCGGGTGAGGCCGGTACCCCCGATGATTGCGAGCATGGTCCTGCTTTTGCTTTAAAGGTGTGGGCGGGCAGCCGGATAGGCGACGCGGGCCAAGCCGGTAGTGACCTTTGGGCGCGCGGCAAGCGGGCGGCTTTCCGGGGCGTAGGGTAGTACCTGGAACCGATTTATGACATTATCATCATAGGGCTACGGCGCACGGGCAGCCGTAGGGCTTGGCGCGAATTGTAACTCGGGATGGCCGCGCAACGGCAGCGCAGCGTGGGTCCTGGCGCGCGGCTGAAGCGAAACGCTCGTATCGATTTCCTACCAGACCGGGGATTGGCATGTATCTCGACCGCCTGTTTCACCTGATGGCTGAAAAGCAGGCCTCCGACATTTTTATTTCCTGCGGAGCGCCGATCAACATCAAGATCAACGGCGTCGTTGCACCGGTGTCGACGCAAACGATGGACGTCGAGACGGTCCGGCGGATCGCCTACGAGCTTATGAGCAAGGAGCAGCAGCGGGAGTTCGAGAACGAGCTAGAGATGAACATTTCCCACGTCGATCACGCCGTGGGAAATTTCCGGATCAACCTCTTCCGCCAGCGCGGCACCATTTCGATGGTGATCCGGTTCGTGCGCGGCAGCATACCGGGCTTCGAAGAGCTGCGGCTGCCCCCCGTGCTCTTGAACCTGGTCGTGGAAAAACGCGGTCTCGTACTTGTGGCGGGCGCCACGGGGTCGGGCAAGTCGACCACCCTCGCGGCCATGATCGACTACCGCAACAGCAACCGTTCGGGCCACATCCTGACCATCGAAGACCCGGTGGAATACCTGTACCAGCACAAGCAAAGCGTGGTCAACCAGCGCGAAATCGGCGTCGACACCCACAACTACCAGCGCGCGTTGGCCAATGCGCTGCGCGAGGCGCCCGATCTCATCATGATCGGTGAAATCCGGGACCGCGAGACCATGCAGCAGGCGCTTCTGCATACCCTCACCGGCCATCTGTGCCTCTCGACGCTGCACGCCAATAACAGCTATCACGCGCTGTCGCGCATCATCAACATGTTCCCGTACGACGCTCGTTCGGGATTGCTGTCCGACCTCTCGATCGGATTGCGGGCGATCATCTGCCAGCGCCTGGTGCGCAACCAGGAAGGCGCGTTGCAGCCGGCGGTGGAAATCCTGCTCAATACGTCCCTTATCGCCGAGCTCATCAAGAATGGCGAGATCGGCCAGATCAAGGAAGCGATGGAGCAATCGCTCTATCCGGGATCGCAAACGTTCGAGCAGGCGCTGTGCCGCATGCACCTCGATGGCCATATCAGCTACGACGAAGCCATGACCGGCTCGGATTCACCGACCAATCTAGCCTGGCTCATCAATCAGAATGCACCCACGGCGCGCGTCGGTGCAATGGCGACCAGCAAACAAGACCAACCGCCCAAACCGATGAGCAGCGATTTCACAGCCATGCAGATCGAGCCGGACATGCTGGATCGAACCTACTGACCCGATTCCACTGGCCACCGGCGCGAAGACCCCGGGGTAACCGGCCGCGTTTGCTACCATCGGGTGCATGGACGCTCGCACCGAAGCCGTCGCTGCATCGCTCGCCGAGTCCACCCTCGCGCTGACGCGGGCGCTGGTGGCGCGCCGCTCCGTCACTCCTGACGATGCCGGCTGCCAGGACCTCATCGCGCGCCGGTTGGCGCCGCTTGGGTTCCATTGCGAAACGCTGAGCATCCATGGGGTCACCAACCTCTGGGCGCGACGCGGCACGGCGCGGCCTCTGGTGTGCCTTGCCGGTCATACCGACGTGGTGCCCACCGGACCCGCTGACCAGTGGCAGTCGGATCCCTTTGCACCGCGCGAGCAGCAGGGCTGGCTTTACGGTCGCGGGGCGGCCGACATGAAAGGATCGCTGGCGGCGTTTGTGGTGGCCATCGAGCATTTCGTTAGCGTTCATCCCGATGCACCCGGATCGATTGCGCTGCTTCTCACGTCCGACGAGGAGGGTCCGAGCGTCGATGGCACGGTCCGGGTGGTCGAGCGCCTGGCCGCGCGCAACGAAGCCATCGACTACTGCATTGTCGGCGAGCCGTCGTCGGTCGAGCATCTTGGCGACACCATCAAGAACGGCCGCCGGGGCACCCTGTCGGGCACGCTGACGGTGAAAGGCGTGCAGGGCCACATCGCCTATCCACACCTGGCGCGAAACCCGATCCATCTTGCCGCCGGCGCTATCGCCGAGCTCTCTGCAATGCGCTGGGACGAGGGCAACGACTATTTTCCGCCGACGACATGGCAGTGCTCGAATATCCATGCCGGGACCGGCGCCCTCAACGTGATACCGGGTGCCCTGGACGTGATGTTCAACTTCCGCTACGCGACGGCCAGCACGCGCGAATCCCTGGTCGAGCGTCTCGAGCGCGTGCTTCACAACCGCGGGCTCGAGTTCGGGATCACGTGGACCGGGCATGGCAAGCCATACCTCACGCCGCGCGGACATCTCGTGCAGGTTGCAAGCGACGTCATTCGCGAGATCACCGGCCGCGCACCGAAGCTTTCCACGAGTGGCGGAACGTCCGATGGCCGCTTCATCGCCGACATCTGTCAGGAAGTCGTCGAGCTGGGGCCGGTGGGTGCCTCGATTCACAAGATCGACGAACGGATGCGGGTTGACGATCTTGTGACCCTCACCCAAATCTACGCGACGATGCTCGCGCGCCTGCTCGTGGCCGGCGCCGCGCCATGACTTCGGGTGCCGCACATGATCTTGTCACGCTGCGCGACTGGCTCCGCTATGCCGTGAGCCGCTTTGGCGAAGCGGGGCTCGCATTCGGCCATGGCACCACCAATGCGTTCGACGAGGCGGCGTACCTGTTGCTGCATGCGTTGCACCTCCCGCTCGATCAGCTCGATCCGTTTCTCGACGCCCGGCTGACCTCGGCCGAGCGGCAAGGCATTGCACAGCTTCTCGACCGGCGCATCGAGCAGCGCGTGCCGGCAGCCTATCTCACCCGGGAAGCGTGGCTTGGCGCGTTCCGGTTCTACATCGACGAGCGGGTGATCGTGCCGCGATCGTTCATCGCGGAACTGGTGCCCGGTGCGCTGGAGCCGTTCGTGGGCGATGCCGGAAATATTCGCGTGGCGCTCGATCTTTGCACCGGATCGGGTTGCCTCGCCATTATCATGGCTCATGCCTATCCCGAAGCGGATATCGACGCGGCGGACATATCGTCAGACGCCCTCGCGGTCGCACAGCGCAACGTCTCCGATTACGGGCTTGCAGATCGCATCAACCTCATTCGGTCCGATCTTTTTGACAACCTGGCGGACAAGAGTTACGACCTCATCATCAGCAATCCTCCTTACGTGACTGCGACGGCCATGGCGGAGCTCCCTCAAGAGTATCGGCATGAGCCGCAGATCGCATTGGCGGGCGGCGACGATGGCCTCGACCCTTTGCGCGGAATCATCGAGAATGCGCCGCGCTTTTTGCGAGCCGATGGCACGCTCGTGGTGGAGATCGGACATAACCGCGACGCGGCCGAAAGCGCCTTTCCGCGATTGCCGTTCGTGTGGCTCGAGGCTTCGGGGTCGTCCGATTCGGTGTTCCTGTTGAAGCGCGAAGACCTCGTAGCGGGCGGCTAAAGGTTATTGTCGGAGACGACCGTGAACGAAGCACGAAGCGGCGGCGAAATACTTGTCGCCAATCTCCTCGCGCAGGGCGCAACCCATGCTTTTTGCGTCCCCGGCGAAAGTTTCCTGCCGGTGCTCGATGCCTTGTACCCGGCGCGCGAGCGCTTGTCACTTCTGGTGTGCCGCCACGAAGGGGGTGCGGCCTACATGGCCGAGACTTACGGCAAGCTGACCGGACGACCCGGTATCGTCTTCGTCACCCGCGGCCCCGGGGCATCGAACGCCGCCATCGGCATTCATACAGCCGCGCAGGACTCTACACCGATGATCGTTTTCATCGGCCAGGTCGGCGCGGATTTTCGCGACCGCGAGGCTTTCCAGGAGGTCGATTACCGGCAAATGTACGGATCGATCGCGAAATGGGTTGCCCAGATCGATGATCCGGCGCGCATTCCCGAATACGTCGCACGCGCGTACCGCACCGCCCTGTCCGGCCGTCCGGGGCCCGTCGTTCTGGCATTACCCGAAGACATGTTGTCCTCCCGCGCGGCGTGCGCAGATTTACCTCGGGTCGACGCGGTGTCTGCGGCAGCGGGTCGCGACGAGATCACTGCCGCGCGCATCTTGCTCGCCAACGCCCGCAATCCGCTGGTGATTGCGGGAGGAAGCCGGTGGGACGCCGCGGCGTGCGCCGCGTTGCGCGCGTTCGCGGAATCAAACGAGCTGCCCGTGGCATGCGCGTTTCGCAATCAGGACCTCCTCGACAACCGGCATCCCAATTATGCGGGGGATGTCGGCATCGGAATCAATCCTCAACTCGCTGCGCACATCGAGCGTGCCGATGTGCTGATGGTGATCGGCGAGCGCCTGGGCGAGATGACCACGTCGGGCTATGTGAGTCCGCAGGCGCCGCAACCCACCCAGCAGTTGATCCATGTGCATCCCGGAGCCGAAGAGCTGGGCCGGGTGTACCAGCCGGCGCTTGCGATCGCTGCGACGCCCGGCGCCTTCCTCGCGGCAATGAACGCAACGGGATCGGTCGATCCGACCGCGTGGCACGGTGCGGCCACGGCAGCACATGCATACTATCTCGCATGGCAGGAGCCACGTCCGGTGCCGGGCGCACTGAACTTGTGGGAAATCGTGCAATGGCTGAATGCCAGGCTTCCCGATAACGCCATCCTGACCAACGGCGCCGGAAACTACACCAGCTGGCTGCACCGGTTGTTTCAATACCGCGGTTTTCGCACCCAGCTCGCTCCGTACTCCGGCGCGATGGGCTATGGGGTACCTTCCGCGGTCGCCGCCAAGGCGGTGTACCCGCAGCGAATGGTGATCTCGTGGAACGGCGATGGCTGCTATCTCATGAACGGCCAGGAGCTGGCCACGGCCGTGCAGTACGCGCTATCGGTGTTGTTCGTCGTCATCGACAACGGAATGTACGGGACGATCCGGATGCACCAGGAGCGGCACTATCCGGGGCGCGTCCATGGCACGGCACTCGACAATCCCGACTTTGCCGCTCTGGCACGTGCCTACGGTGCGCACGCCGAAACCGTGCGTACGACCGCCGAATTTGCACCCGCGTTCGAGCGCGCCCTGGCGTCGGGCCGCCCTGCCCTGCTGCATTTGCTGCTCGATCCGCAGGCGCTCACGCTCAACGTGTCGCTCGACGGCCTGCGCGCGCAAGGCGAAGCGCTTCGATCCGGTCATGCCGGTCGAGAAGGTCCGTCCCAGACTTGAACACCGGCGCAGCCTCGACCGGCGTGAATTGCGGCGCCTTGGGTGGGCGCTTATTGCTCTTGCCGGCGTTTCAGGCCGCCGCGCGCGGTCCCGCAGGGATGTGGTTGCGCCGGCGCCCGAGCACCATGCCGGCCCAGATCACGCCGGCAGTCACGAGATAAAAGACGAGTTGCATGCCGGAAGGTTGGGGATCATAGCCAATGAGCGCATGCAAAAATGCGCCCAGCGGCGAGCCCGCCGGAAGCATGCGCGAGGTGTCCCATACCGGCTCGGCGAGGCTTGGCAATACGTCGCCCTGGATGAGGAAGCGTGCCATCTGCGCTGCCATGGCCGATGCGAGGAGCAGGATCAGCGCACTCGTCACGGTGAAGAACCAGCGCATCGGTACCCGAAGGATGCCCGCATACATCACCGCGCCGACGGCAGCGCCGGCCGCCAATCCCAGACCGGCCCCGGCGAGGAGGTCGCCGGAGCTCACGGTGCCGCCGGAGAGCATCCCATACAGGAACAACGCGGTCTCGGAACCCTCGCGCAGTACCGCCACCGCGATCACCACCAGGATTGCCGACAGCGCCCGGCGTCCTTCGGTTACGTCTCGACCCACCCGTCGTGCATCGGCGGCGAGCTCGGCGCCATGCACCGACATCCAGATGTTGTGCCACGCGAGCATGATGACGGCAAGCCCGAGAATCGTGGCATTGAAAAGCTCCTGCCCCATGCCACCAAAAAGTTGCGCGATGCGCCCCGTCATCAGCGCGACGCCCGCCGCACCGAGCATGCCTGCTAGCACGCCACCCCCTACCCAACGGCCGCGGCGGGGGATCGCCCGTGTTGCCGCCGCAATGATGCCAATCAGCAGCGCCGCCTCGAATGACTCGCGAAAAACGATGATGGCGGCGCCCAGCATGAGGATCGACAGGAAGGAGGCGAGTTAAAGGTGTGCCGTATTAGAGAATGGCTGCCGTGGTAAAGAATCGAATCGCCAGCCCGATCACTCCGCGATCACTACGCCCTTGGCGGTTTGTTCATGAAACTCGCCCACGAACGGATAGCGCCCTTGTTTCAAGGGTCCGATCAGAATCGTGGCGCGGCTCTTGGCGGGTATCACCTTTTCGCGCTTGAGCTCCTTGCTTTCGAACTCTTCGGCGGTGGCATCCTGGTTGTCCACGACGAGGCGAACTTTCTTTCCGGCCGGAATCCGCACCTCGGCCGGCTGGAACTGATGATCACGAATCACCACAGTGAACGTCGGATCCTCGGCCAGCGCCGCGATCGGAAAGAGTGCCAAGGCGAGCAGCAGGCAGATGGGCAGCGCCCGGGTTGGGGTCATAGGGGTCATTTTTGTCATTAGGGTCATTAGGGCCATTAGGGCCATTAGGGCCATGGGGGTCACGGCGCCTCTGGTCAATGAGGCAAATGATAATGGTTCTCGTTCGCAAATGCAAGAGCCTGAGCAACTAAGAAACCGCGAACTCATGCCGGCCCCAGGACTTGCGACAGCAGCATCCCCAACGCTGCTGGCGAAATTGCGCGGGGACTGGCTGCTCTGGACCCTCGTGCTCGTGCTGGCCGGATTGAGCGTTCAAGCGCCGAAGCGGATGGCGACGTACGCCACCCTGGTCGATTGGCCGACGATCGCCACCCTCGCGGGCCTGCTGATACTCACCAAGGGCATCGAAACCAGTGGCTATCTCGATCGTCTCGGCCGTCGGCTGGTCCGGCATTTTGCCGACGTCCGGACCCTGGCCCTGGCGCTGGTGGCGGCATCCGCATTCCTGGCGATGTGGTTGACCAACGATGTTGCGCTTTTCATCGTCGTTCCCTTGACGTTGCGTCTGGCGGGCAACCACGCCTTGCCGATTGTTCGTCTGGTCGTGTTCGAGGCGCTGGCTGTCAATGCCGGCTCGACCCTGACCCCGATCGGCAATCCGCAGAACCTTTATCTGTGGCGGGTGTCCGGACAGACGTTCTACCGGTTCGTCGGCGCAATGCTTCCGATCGCAGCGATCATGTTCGGAGCGCTCATGCTCCTCACCTATCTCTCGTTCAGGCCGCGCCCACTCGAATCCCGGCCGGACGTACCCGCAACCCCTATCGATGGGTGGCGACTCTGGCTCGCCGCCTTGCTATACATACCGTTTCTCATTGCGGCCGACCGTCAAGAACCATTCGTCGGGGTGGCAGTCGTTCTCGTGCTCTATTTGCTCGCCCAGCGCCAGGTGCTGGCCAAGGTCGATTGGCCGCTGCTCGCGGTATTCGTGCTCATGTTCGTGGATTTGCGTTTGATCGGCGCAAGCGAGACCGTGCGGACGCTGGTCGAGCGGGCGGGACTGGCGCAACCAACGCATCTCTTCCTCACGGCGGTGGCCGCGTCGCAGTTCATCAGCAATGTGCCAACGACGATCCTGCTGCACGAATTTTCGAAGAACTGGCAGCTCATTGCTTATGGTGCCAACGTCGGCGGTTTCGGGTTGGCGATCGGCTCGCTTGCGAATCTCATCGCGCTGCGGCAGGTGACGAACTCGCGGGCGTGGCTGGTGTTTCATGCTTTTTCGGTCCCGTTTCTGGTGCTGATCACGGGCCTTTGCTACGCATGGACTTTTACGTTGATGCCGTGACGCGATAATGGGCCACCAATGCGCGGTCCGGGTCGATCACTGGCCGTGTAGAGTGTCAGCCGGCACACCGATCAGTGCGGCTTGGTGCCTGCCCCAATTCAACCGTTGTGGAATCGAACCATGCGCTACCTACTTGCATTCGCCGGCGCGATCATCGCCGCCACCCCGGCGACGGCCGCCGAGAGGGGAATCACCTGGAGCGAGATTACAGGTGAGCGGTTTTCTCACTCCAGCCTCAACCGTTCAGGGACACTCATCAAAATGATCGATGGTTACCCGACGATCGACCGCAAGCCCTGGATGAAACCCGGGCAGCACACCCTGGTGGTGCATTGGGTACCGAAGAAGGGTTTGCGCACGTCGGATCGAACGCTGCGGCTCGATATGAAGCCGTGCAAGCGCTATTACGTCAATGCGCAATTTGCCTCCCCGGGCAGCGCGCTATGGCAACCGGTCGTCGACAAGGTCGAGGATATCGCTGGTTGCAAACTGCCGCCGGCCGTCGGCGCCGGAGCGGGAAAGGACGCTCAGGGGGGCAGCGAAGCAGCGCAAGGGAAAGCGCGCTAGCATCCGCGCGGTGACACGCGTCCGGGCACATCGCCAACGGAGGCGGCTAATTCAAGAAGCCGTGCAAACCGGCTCCCCCGGCGGTCCGCGCCGGCGGCTCGGCGGGGTTGCTCAGCGCTCCGATGGCCGCCAACAGTGCCTCGACCCGCAGCGGCTTGCGTAGAAACCTCGAGTAGTCGCTGCAGAGCGCAAAAGCCCGCTCTTCCGAAAGCATGCTCATCAGAATGACTGGGAGCTCGTGGGTCGTAGGGTCGGATCGCAGCCAGCGCAAAAGCGTCGCGCCATCCATGCCCGTCATCACGAGATCGGTAAGCACGACGTCTACATGCTCGCTTCCAATGACCTCGAGTGCCTGCGCCCCCTCATAGGCAACCAGTGCCCTGTAGCCGGCTTGGCGCAGCATGGACGCGAGGGCATCGGCAATCGTTGTTTCGTCGTCCACCACAAGCACCGTTCGCATGGCCCTCTCTCCCATCGATCGTCAAATATTCAAGTTGTGGCTGGCCGGCTGCGCAAAGGTTCCTCGACGAGGGCGATAAACCTGCACGAAAGGACAAAACCACCATATTGTGAGGCGGCGGATGTAAGCCGATGCGCGCAACGGCTGTACGATGCGGCCTGCCATCCGTCAAGCGCACCGAAGCCTTGACGCCGGCGGCAATGCGCTAGCCACGAGGGGGCCAGGAGCGCTGTGCGGCGGCGGGCGCGCTGTCGGTAAAAAGCGGCGCCGTGGTGGCGAATTGCTCGTCCTGTGGCTTGGCCGGAAGCGTTCGATGCTTCCGCGCATGGCGCACCACCTGTGCCATCAATGCGAGGCCCATCGGCGCCAGCGCGCGCTCCCAAAGCTCACGCGCAGTCTCCCCCGGGCGCACGAAGCACCAGTCCTGCGCCGCGATCGCTCCCGCATCCATGCGCTCCGCCAAGTGGTAGATCGAGCCGCCGGCAATCGGGTCGCCGCTGCGGATCGTCCATTCCACTGCTGCGATGCCGCGGTGTCGTGGCAGCAGGGAAGGATGAAAACCGATGCCACCCATTGTCGCCCGCGCGAGCGCCTCGCTACTGACGCGGGCATGACTGTGCGCGGCGATGATGAGGTCGGTGCCCTTCGCCACGGCATCGGCGGAGACGAGCTTTGGAGTGTCAAGTACAACGACCTCGATGCCCGCAGTGTGGGCGGCGGCGGCGAGCCGGTCGTCGGCAACGGGCACGACCACGCGGGCGATGTCCACCTCTTCGCGCTGCAACACCGCCAAGACGGCGGCGCCAAAGTAGCGCGACCCTATGAGCGTAACGCGCAGTGGCTTTGCTGGCGATTCATCGTTGATGTGCACAGAAGGCATCCGTATTCTCCGGCTCGGCCACGACGTCACGCTGCCGGCGTTGACGACGGCCAATGCGTCGATCCAGCCGCCAGTGAGTTGCTCGGCCATGGCCGTCAGTACAGATGGTTCAGGGTCGAGGCGCAATGCAGCGGGCGGAGCCGCCGGATTCTACGCTGGATACCCGTGCGCTACTCCAGCGCGTCGATCGAGCGTGGCCAGCTCTTGTGAAGCAACCGTGATAGCGACCGATCCGCCAACACCACGCCGCCGGTCTGGCAACGTGCGCAATAATTGCACTCGTTCTGCGCATATACGATGCGCTGGACGGGCGCCCTGCACACGGGGCACGGCTGACCGAACCGGCCGTGCACGGCCATCTCCGGTCGAAACGCAGTAACTTTTTCCGGAAACGTTCCGGCCGCTTGTAAGCGCAACCGCGCCGTCCATTCGGCCAGGACGTCTCGTGCCGCCTGATGCAGCCGCGCGATCTCGTCTTCGGCAAGCTTCCTGCTGAGCGCGATGGGCGACAATCGCGCACGGTGCAGAATCTCGTCGGAATAGGCGTTGCCGATGCCGGAGAAAATCTTTGGATCGGTCAGCACGCGCTTCAAGGTATGGTTCTCATGTGTCAGGCGCCGCGCGAACGCGTCGCGTGTGCTGCCTTCGATCTCGAGTCCGCCCGGTTCCATGACCGCGAGGGCTGCCTCGCCGCGCACCAGGTGCAGGGAGGCGCGGCGTTTGGTCCCGGCTTCCGTAAACGCGAGCCGGCCCGTCGAGAAGGTGAAAACCGCGAGCGAGATGCGTGCGGGCGAATGCTTGCCTGGAGGCAACCAGCGCAAGCGTCCCGCAATCATCAGATGCAGGACAAGGTAGAGTTCGCCGGTCAACGCGAGGACAATGCGCTTACCTTGGCGCCTGACGCCGATGACCTCCTTGCCAAAGGATTCCGCAAGAGGCGGCACCGCGGTGCGAAGGAGGAACGGATTGGCAAGATCGATGCGCTCGAGCGTTGCACCGACGATCCGCTCGCCGAGTGCTTCGCAGTACACGACTACGTCCGGTAGCTCGGGCATGGATCGCCTGTTCGCATGGACTCAGTGTTCGACCGCCGCGGCGGTGCGCTGGAAATCCGCGTGGCGGCTCCCGCTCCCATGCAAGCCGGTTCATTCATCCGCAACCACCGCATTGACACCTGCCGCCACTCGCGATACGTTCATTTTGCCTTATTGAGGATTACCGATATGAGTGACGCAGGAAGTCTGGATATCGTCGTTCCCGCGACCGCGGGGACCCGGTGGCGTGCGTCGGAAGACGTTGGGTTCCCGCCTGCGCGGGAACGACAGGAGTATTGCGGCGGCTGTCACATTTCGGCAATCATCAACACGCTGGCATGGCGCTGGGAATTGCAGGCATTCACGCCACACTGTGGACGACATTCATCCGATGGCTGCTGAGACGTCAGGGCTGCCCGCGCGCCGCCTCACTCAATTTAGCCACGGCGGCGGCTGCGGATGCAAGGTCGCGCCGGGCGTGTTGCAGCAAATCCTCGCCAAGGCCGCGCCGGGCATCCTCCCACCGCAGTTGTTGGTGGGCATCGAAACCTCGGACGATGCCGCCGTCTACCGCATCAACGACCATCAGGCGATCGTTGCGACGACCGACTTCTTCATGCCAATCGTTGACGATCCGTACGATTTCGGCGCCATCGCCGCGACCAATGCGATCTCGGACGTCTATGCCATGGGGGGCACACCACTCTTTGCCTTGG
>JANXZT010000240.1 GCA_025355395.1 Betaproteobacteria bacterium | reverse complement strand
GTCTTGATCGAGCCTATTTGAAGGAGCTCGCCCACGCGCTGGACGAGGCCAAGCTCGAGCGCGCGGTGTCGTGGGGAAATCCCAGCGGCCTCAATACCGGCAAGAGTCCCGAAGCAGTGCAGGACCTGCTGAAGCACATCGAGTTGATGGATCTCCTCGGAACCAACATCCTGCGCATCGTTGGGGGCAGCAAACGCACGGCGGACGAGCCGCATGGGCCCGCGCTCGAGCGCATCGCCAACGTGATCACAGAGCACTGCATTCGGCCGGCCGAGCACGCCGGTGTGGTGCTCGCCTACGAGAACCACTGGGACTACACCGCGGACGAGGTGCTCGGCCTGATTCACAAGGTTGACTCGCCGTGGCTTAAGGTGACCTTCGACTCGGGTAACGCGCTGCGCGTGGGTGACGACCCGGTCGAGGCTGCGCGCAAGCTCGCGCCCTACATCGTATGCACCAATCTCAAGGACATCGGCGAGCCTACGCCCGGTGCTACCGACTGGCGCGCGGGCTTTCCGTGCGTGCCGTTCGGCCGCGGGCGCATCGACAATGCCGCCATCTGCCGCATCATGGAGGAGGCGAACTCGCCGGCGTTGCACGCGCTGGAGATGGATCGGCCGCGCGAGGATTGTCTCGACGAGGAAGCGTACGTGCTGGAGTGCGTCGGCTATTTGCGCGGCGTGCGCGACTCGCTCAAGAACGGCGCCCGCAGCGCCTGATCGCTCCAACAATCGTCAAACGGAGAACAATCGTCAAACGGGGACAGACCACGATTTTCTTCTATGCGGAAAATGGTGGTCTGTCCTCGATTTGAATCACTATCCATCCAAAGGAGGAATTGCAATGGTTGCGTCTTTAATGTCTCGAGTGAAGTTGGGAATCGTCGCGGCGGCCGCGCTGATCGTGACAGGCACGGCGTTCGCGCAGACGCCGATCACCCTGATCGGGGCGTCGCAGTACAACGACGACCATAGCTATACCAAGGCGCTGGCGCGCTTCGGCGATCTCGTCAAGCAGTACTACGGCAAGCCCGTCAACATCGTTCTACACAAGAACGGCGAGCTCGGTGTCGACAACGACATCATCACCTACATGAACCAAGGCATCTCGGTCGACTACGCCCTGGTCTCGCCGTCGCAGATGGCGCGCTACGCGAAGGCGGCGCCGCTGGTGGACGTGCCCTTCCTGTTCCGCGATGTCGAGCACTGGAACAAGGTGATCGAGCAGGACGTCATGAAGCCGATCGCCGACGAGGTCGCGCAAAAGGCCGACATCTTGTGGATCGGCTACGGCGGCGGCGGCGTGCGCAACATCTTCGCGACCAAGCCGCTCCAGACCATCAAGGACCTCAAGGGCCTCAAGATCCGCGTGCAGGGCGCGCCGATCTGGAGCAAATCGTTCATCGCGATCGGCATGGCACCGACGGTCATCGCGTACAACGAGAACTACAGCGCAATTCAGAGCGGCGTCATCGACGCGGGCGAAAACGCGAGCGGCGGCATCGACCAGATGAAGTTCTACGAAGTCGCACCGTACCTCTCGCTTACCAAGCACGCGATCGAGACGCGTCCGCTGTCGTTCGCGGGCAAGACCTTCCGCAAGCTTCCGCCCGACCTGCAGGCCGCAGTGTTGCGCGCCGGCAAGGAAGCCGCAGCCTATGGCCGGCAGCTCGAGACCGGCGACGACACGGGGAAGATCGAGCGACTGGCCAAGGAGGGGCGCCTCAAGATCGTCCAGTTCACCGAGCGCCCGGAGATAGAGCGGCTGGCCGCGCCCGTCATCGCCGACTACGCGAAGGAGCTTGGCGCCGAAGCAGTGCTGGCCAAGATCAAGGCCGTTAAATAAGGTCCCGGGGGACGATTCGTTCGTCCCCGGTTCGTCAGGCTCGCGCCTGATCTACAGCCTCGTCGACGTCAATTCCGGGAGCGCGCATGCGCCGACTCATGGATCGCCTGCAACAGCTGCTCGAGTGGATCCTCATCGGTCTTTTGAGCGTTCTGATCGCGTTCGTGGTCTTGCAGATCATGTCGCGACAGACGTCGTTCGTTCCGACATTTATGTGGACCGAGGAGCTCGCGCGCTTCTGTTTCGTCTGGTTAATCCTGATCGGCTCGGCCGTGGCCGTGCGCGAAGGCATGCATTTCGATATCGACCTCTTGCCCTGGCTGTCCCCGGAAAATCGCACGCGCCTGTCGATCCTCACCTATCTGCTCATGCTGGTGGTCGGGTTGTTATTCATCGGTTACGGCACGGCATTTTTCCTCTTCGGTAAAGATCTCACCGCCGAGATCTCCGATATCCCGTTGGGCATCGTGTTCATCGCCTGGCCGCTGGCCGGCACGGTGTGGTCGATGTTCCTGATCGAGAAGATCCACGATGCGCTGCGCCTGCAGAGCGGAGCACCCAAGCTATGAGCGCGGTCGAGGCGAGTGCCATCCTGTTCGGGCTCTTTTTTCTGTTCCTGTTTCTGCGCGTGCCGATCGCCTTCGCGTTGGCGCTCGCGTGCCTGCCGTCACTCTTCTTCGAGCCGAAGCTGTCGCCAATGGTGATGTTCAACGAAACGATGACGGCCTTCAGCTCCTTTCTGCTGCTCGCGATCCCGTTCTTTCTCCTGGCCGCGAACCTCATGAATGCCGGCGGGATCACCGACCGGCTGATGCTGCTGTCGCGGGCGCTGGTCGGTCATTTGCCGGGGAGCCTCGCGCAGGTGAATGTGGTGCTATCGGTGTTCTTCGGCGGCATCTCCGGTTCGGCGACGGCCGACGCCGCGAGCCAAGGCAAGATCTTCATCGAAGCTCAGGTGAAGGAAGGCTACGACCGCAGCTTCTCGATTGCCATTACCGCCGTCTCGGCGATCCTGGCGGTCATCATCCCGCCGTCGATCATCATGGTGGTGTGGGGCGGCGTGCTGTCGGTCTCGGTCGGCGCGCTGTTCATCGGCGGCGTGCTGCCTGGACTGCTGCTCGCGCTGGCGATGATGGCGACGGTGCACGTCTATGCAGTGATGCGCCATTATCCGAAATACCCGCGCGCGACGCTGCCGGAAATCGTCCGCGCGTCCTTCATCGCCGTGCCGGCGTTGATGACGCCAGTGATCATCATCGGCGGCAAAGTGTGGGGCTGGTTCACGCCGACAGAGTCCGCTGCCATTGCCGTCGTGTACGCGCTGCTGCTGTCCCTCCTGTTCTATCGGGAGCTCGGCTGGCGTGCGCTGCGCGAATGCTTTTCGGATACGGCGAAGCTCTCCGCGGTGACGCTTTTTTGTGTCGGCACGGCGTCGGCATTCGGGTGGCTGCTCGCCTTCTATCAAGTTCCGCAGGCGCTGCTGCACACCGCGATATCGTGGCACATGTCGTGGTGGCAGGCCGGATTCTTCATCGCCGGCGTGTTTCTCGTGGTTGGCTGTTTCCTCGACGCGATCCCGGCCATCGTCATCGTCGGCACCGTGCTGGCGCCGGTAGCGGCCGCCGCGCACATGCACCCGCTGCACTTCGCGCTGATCGGCATCATCTCCCTGGCGTTCGGACTGGTCACCCCACCCTACGGCCTGTGCCTGATGATCTCCTGCGCGATCGGCAAGATGCGGCTGATCGATACCATGAAGGACGTCACCATCATGCTGATACCGTGCTTGCTGGTGCTGATCGCCATCATTATGTTTCCGAGTGTGTTTCTGGCCCCGATGGCGTGGGCCGATCCGCAGCTTTTCAAATAATGGCACTGGCGCAGGATGGCGCCGCGCCTCGAGTGAATTTCCCAGTGGGGGAAAAATGATTCATCGCACGCAGGACGCAATTGTTTCGAAGACTCGGACCATTGCGCGGCGATCGTGGACGTGGCACGCCACGCGCATCGCCATCGCGTGCATCTGGATCCTTCTGGGCCCCGCTATGGTCAGCGCCCAGAACTATCCGTCGCGGCCCGTGCGCCTGCTGGTGCCTTATCCCGCGGGCGGGGCCGCCGACCTCATGGCGCGGGTGATCGCCGAAAAGATGTCGGCCACTTGGACGCCCGTCATCGTCGAGCCCAAGGCGGGAGCGAACGGCAACATCGCGGCCGATTACGTGTTTCGCTTGCCCGGCGATGGCTATACCTTCCTCGTCGCTTCCGGCTTCTTGACGGTGAACCCGCTGATGCAACCGGGCTTGAAATGGACGCACCGCAGCTTCGTGCCGGTGGGTTTGATCGGTGGCGGGCCACCGAACGTGTTCGTGGTGCCGGCCGGATCGCCCTTCGGCAGCCTGAAGGAGGTCGTGAACGATGCCAAGTCGCGGCCGCGGCAGCTCAATGTCGGCACTCCTAGTCTCGGAAGCTCGAATCATCTTGGCCTGGAATTGTTCTACAGCGTTTCCGGGATCGACATCTTTTCCGTGCCCTATACCGGCGCGCCGCCCGTAGTACCGGCCGTGCTGAGAGGCGATGTGGCCATGTCGCTGCTGTCGGTAGCGATGGTCGCACCGCACGTTCGCGGCGAAAAGATGAAAGCGCTGGCGGTGAGCTCGCCGCGGCGCTCGGCGGTGCTGCCGGACGTTCCCACGACCCTGACCGAGCCGGTTGTTCGGGGCATTCGGTCCAGGGTTCCGTGGCCGTTGCTGCCTCAAGTTGACCCGGTTCTGCGGCATCGGCTGATTCGCGTTTTCGTCCTGGTCTTGCGCCTGGTC
>JANXZT010000206.1 GCA_025355395.1 Betaproteobacteria bacterium | reverse complement strand
CCGTCTCGCTGCCGGGAGGATGATCCGGAGGAAATCCTTCCTGGTTTACCTGGCGCAACGACTGCGTTCCATCGGAACCGGAATGAATCTGGTAGGTGTTCCCACTACGCTGGCCATTGTCGAGAATGACAATGGTGGCGTCCATCTGTCCGTCGACGACACTCAGGATGGCATGGCTGTCGCCGTACCCCTTGACCCGTCCATGCCACGTGAAATTTTGCGGGCCGCGACTTTCGACCCGCTGCAACTCGACTGTCACGACCTCACCGTCGAAGAGCTCGACGGCGAGCTCCTTCGGTGTGTTGCCTGAACGTGGGTCGAGATACTGGAAGTTGATCGAAACGCGCTTCTCACGCGCGATCGAACGGTCCCGGCTTTGAGCCTTGGTCACCGTTCCATTCGATGCTGCCGGCGCACTCAACAGCATCGGCAGGGGAGCGGCCGCGAACGCTGATGCGGTGAGCACCCATCCGAGGCCCATCACCATCGACGTCGTGCGAAGCCAACACAAGAGAAAACCTGAGATCGGACGGGTCGCCACGAGAGCGCGACCCGCAGATGGTTCGCAGGAGGAGGATGGGTGAAGTTTCAGTTTCATGTCGATGCGCTCCCTGATTGCCTCGATGATGAGGATCGGGATACGGGAGCGAATCGACGCGGCGCGCATGCGGCGGGGGGCGTCGGGTAGATCAACCCGAGCGTGCCGCGCCGTGCGCTTACTGCAAGCGGACTTGTTCGCGGCGACATGGCCGCGCTGCCCGCTTCAGTCCGGCAATCCCGCTATCGTAGGACCCGAGGCCCCTTAGACCGGTGACTTTGCGCCCCCAGTTTTCGCTGGGTTTGCCCTTAAACAGACCTTACATCACGTATGACAATAGCATGTTACGCGGAAGGATTCCGGGTTGCAAGGGGCTTCCAGGACCGTTGGTACTGTTCAGGTCGACGCTGAGCGGCAGGCCATCGGCGTGATGGCGCATTCGGAGATGATGATGGCATTCGATGGTGAAATCTCGCGGTAGAAGCGAGACATGGTGTGCTCTACAGTCCGCTTGGTACGTCTTGCTGGCCGCGTCAAGCTTCCGCGCTCCCGAACCCATCGCAATGGATCAGTCACAGCGATGGAACGGGTTCGCGGCTGCGGGGCCTGAATCATGCCAGCGGGTGAATGGCGTCGAAGCATCTTAGCGGTGCGAGGGCGCGCCTTCAGGCAAGGCGGGATGCGGTTTGCGCGAGCCGTTGCCGGCGCCGATGCTCGAGTAGCACGCGCGGGCCCCGGTCAGCGGGCCAGTACCTGAGATTCTCGTGCTTGCCCGGACGTGCGAGGCACTTGCCTGCGGCCTCGAGTTCTGCGAGCTGTTGCGAACGCTGTTGCTCATATCGGTCGGAGACGTGCTCTGCAAGCGGGACGCTTTCGCCAGTGCCGCTTTGCGCTGACGGACGCCGCCCGCCGGTGTACGTCATCAGCCGGTATCGCGCGAGATCAAACATGCCCACGGCTACCTCGATGTATCGTGCGGACCAGGCGCTCGGGTTGCACGCGGATGAGCGCGTCCAGCGCGCGCTCATCCTGCGCCTGCCCGCGCGCGCCGCCCATCTGATCGAGAAATCTCTCCAGCATTGCGCGATTGCTCGCGACCGCAGCAAGGCCTCGCGACGCCAAGTAGTCCTCGACAAAACGCTGCCGCTGCAAACGTTCGGCCGCCATGAACTCCCCGAAGCTGGGCGCGCTGCCGTTTGCTTCCCTTTTCCACGACGCATGCATCCGTACTCCCAGGATATTCGACTGCGGTGCAGTTGAACTTTCGCATTCCCGGGTGCGGTTGTCTGTGGGAAAAAGGTCAGCCGGTTGTAGGACGCAGCTGACAGGAATACATAATCAGTCGGGCGGCCGAAGGCGCAATAGGCGATGCTAGCCGAACTTAGCGGATTCACATCGCGTTTCGGATAATCGCGTAGTGTAAGCGATTGGTTTTTCTGAATGCGAGGGCGGAGGATTGCGCCGAAGTGGCTGTAGTGAAGACTTTGCCTGTAGCGCGCGGCGCAATTGTGCG
>JANXZT010000186.1 GCA_025355395.1 Betaproteobacteria bacterium | reverse complement strand
GTGCTCCAATGAGCGCCGCAGGGCCGTCCCAAGGCGCGAATTGCTCCCTCTCGGAGGGAAGGCGCGCAGCGCCAAGGGTGCTCCAATGAGCGCCGCAGGGCCGTCCCAAGGCGCGAATTGCTCCCTCTCGGAGGGAAGGCGCGCAGCGCCAAGGGTGCTCCAATGACTGCCGCCCTCGCTCACACTGCCGACGCGGGCGCGGCCGGCCTTGCGCAGGTGGGAATGCGCCTCGCCTCGCCCGCGGTCGACACCTCCCATGGCCCGATTCTTTATCTGGACGGCATCACCGTCAGCTTCGATGGCTTCCGCGCCCTGAATGCGCTTTCGATGACCATCGATGACGGCGAACTGCGCTGCATCATCGGGCCCAATGGCGCCGGCAAGACCACGATGATGGATGTGATCACCGGCAAGACCCGCCCCAGCGCGGGAACCGCCTTTTTCGGTCAATCGATCGACCTGACCGCACTCAGTGAATCGCAGATTGCCGATGCCGGCATCGGTCGCAAGTTCCAGAAGCCGACCGTATTCGAGCACCACACCGTGCTCGAAAATCTCGAGCTCGCCATGAAGACGGACAAGCGGGTGCGCATTGCGCTTCGCGCCAGGCTCTCGAGCACCGATCGCGATCGAATCGCCGAAACGCTGGACCTGATCCAGCTCCGGTCGGAAGCCGCCCGGCCCGCCGGGTCGCTTTCGCATGGCCAGAAGCAATGGTTGGAAATCGGAATGCTGTTGATGCAGGAGCCGCGACTGCTCCTTCTCGACGAGCCGGTTGCCGGCATGACCGACGAGGAAACGATTCGGACCGCAGACCTTTGCCTCGCGCTTAGCGGTCGCCACTCGGTAGTGGTCGTGGAGCACGATATGGAATTCGTCAGCCGGATTGCACGGAAGGTGACGGTATTGCACGAAGGTAGCGTTCTTGCCGAGGGCCCGATGAGTGTCGTGCAAAGTGATCCGCGCGTCATAGAGGTCTACCTCGGGCGCTGATGCGCTCCGGAGCCTTAAGATGCTCGCCGTCACCGCTTTGCACCAGTACTACGGCGGCAGCCACACGCTTCGCAACGTTTCGTTCGAGGCGCGTCCGGGCGAGGTGACCGCCGTGCTGGGACGCAACGGCGTGGGCAAGACGACCCTCCTCAAATGCGTCGCGGGGTTGCTTCCCGTCAAGGCGGGCACGATCCATTTCAATGGCCGCGATGTCACCCGGCTGCCACCGCATGCACGGGCGCGGCTGGGCTTGGGCTACGTGCCGCAGGGACGCGAAATCTTTCCACGTCTGACGGTAGAGGAGAACCTCCGCCTGGCACTTGCCACCAAGCCCGCCGGTTCGTCGATCCCGTCACGCATTTTCGACATGTTCCCGGTGTTGCGCGACATGTTGCGCCGGCGCGGTGGCGATCTATCCGGTGGGCAACAACAACAACTCGCGATCGGGCGTGCCTTGGCGATGGAGCCCACGCTGCTGGTGCTGGACGAACCCACCGAGGGCATCCAGCCGTCCATCATCAAGGATATCGAGCGCGCCATTCGGCAGGTAGCGCGTGAGGGACGCATGGCCATCGTGCTGGTTGAGCAGTATTACGATTTTGCGCGCTCTCTCGCCGACCGTTATGTCGTCCTCTCGCGCGGCGAGGTGGTCAAGTCGGGGAAGGCGTCCGCAATGGAGGAAGACGGCGTCAAGGCCTGCCTGACCGTGTGACGGCGCGAGGTACCGCGCTCCCGTTGTGCTTGACGCTTGGGAGCCATCCACCTACAGTTCATTTCCCATCGTTGCCCGCCTTCGAAGAACCCATGCCGGCGTTGCGCACCGCCGATCGTCACGGCAGCCCGCCCAGCGTCGACATTCCACGCGATTACAACGCGGCGGTCGATCTGATCGAGCGCAACCTTCACGCCGGGCGCGCGGGCAAGGTTGCCTTCATCGACGACGCGGGGTCGATTACCTTTGGTGCGCTCGCGCTTCGGGTCAATCGATGCGCCAATGCGTTGCTGGGGCTCGGCATCGCGCCCGAGCAGCGGGTGCTGCTGTGCCTCCTCGACACCATCGATTTCCCGACCGTGTTCCTTGGGGCGATCAAGGCTGGCATCATTCCCATCGCCGCCAACACGCTGCTGACGACGAGCGACTACGAATACATGCTGCGCGACAGCCGGGTGCGCGCGCTCGTCATCTCGGCCTCGCTTCTGCCCGTCGTGGCGCCACTCTTCGGGTCGCTGCCCCATCTCGCGCACATCATCGTCTCCGGCGGCGCGGGGGATGGACATCATTCGCTGATCCGGCTGATCGATGACGCAAGCGCAAGCTTCACGGCCGCGGACACGACGCGCGATGATCCCTGCTTCTGGTTGTATTCGTCGGGATCGACCGGCGCGCCCAAGGGTACCGTGCACGCGCACGGTAGTCTCATCTGCACCGCAGCGCTATTTGCCCAACCCGTGATTGGTGTACGCGAGGACGACATCGTGTTTTCGGCGGCGAAGCTCTTTTTCGCCTATGGCCTT
>JANXZT010000181.1 GCA_025355395.1 Betaproteobacteria bacterium | reverse complement strand
GGCTACCTGATCGGGCTCGGCGGTTGCATAGACGAGCGCGAGTCCATTCTTGATCTGCGAACACGCCTCGCTCACCACCCGATCAATAGTCTTGGCATCCGCGGCAAGCGCAAATGGATCAATCCGAATGCCCGGCAAGGTCTTCTGTGCGTGCGAGAGTTGGCGGCGGGTGGCGTCGGAGCAACTACCCGAGAGCCAGGCGACTGGAACCCCTTTTTTCGGTCGGGTCCATCCACCGGGACTTCTTGAATGACCTTGGCGCAGGGCGCGCGCCAGACCGATACCGAGTCCCGCACCCCCGGTAGTCAATGAGAAATCTGCAAATGCCGCGCCTGCTGCCGTCAGATGCTCATCGCGGACAATATCGACAATCGCGTGCCGAATACCACTATCGCCCAACTCCTTGACGCGCTGCCGAATGGCCTCAATGCCGGCATCCACGATTTCGCTCCCGACGAGTCCTACCGGGCTCCTGGTCTGGGCAGCGAGCAGTCGCACCAGATTTGCGTCGGACATGGGCGTCAATGGATGATGACGCATGCCCGTTTCATTGAGCAATTGGTCACCGACGAACAGATGTCCGCGATACACGGTACGGCCATTGCGGGGGTAGGCGGGGGGCGCTGGAACGACGTGGCAACCAAGTTTCTGCTGTAATGCCTCGGTGACCGGACCGATGTTGCCTTGAGGTGTCGAATCGAACGTGGAGCAGTACTTGAAGTAAATGCGTTTGGCACCCCGTGCTCGCAGCCAGGAAAGCGCGGCGAGCGATTTCGCCACGGCATCGCTGGCCGGGATCGTTCGCGATTTGAGCGCGACAACGACCGCATCCGCAGTAGGCAATTGCAGGTCGGATTCGGGTATGCCGTTGACCTGAATGACCGACAGTCCTTCGCGGGCGAGGTTGGCCGCCAGATCCGAAGCTCCGGTCAGGTCATCGGCGATGCAGCCCAAGAGGATCATCGGGGAAGCGCGAGAGTTGGAATGGCAAGCGCCATCAGGTAGATCTCGAATACCATGCCCATGGCGTGTCCGCCAAGGGTACCAGCGCACATTGGATCACGCTATTTCCGCGCCAATCCAAACTATCGATAATTTTATTGACAGCAAGACAAGCCGTCTACCTGTGGCGGAGCGGCTCAAGGCGTTTGGCACCCAGGGGCGGTACTTCGACGTTGTCCAGGCGCTGGATGCGGCGACCGAGGTGGCGCTCGGTACGCGCCGCTCAAACGGTGCGTGACGTGGGGGAATCCAGGCCGCATGAGATAATTGCTGCATTGCCTCCGCCGACGCAATGCGGCGCGATCAGATCAAGGAACACTCAATGGCCCGCCTTCTTTCCCGCAGCACAGCCGCGTGGCTTGCATTGACGACCAGGACCACCGAGATGCTGTTCGCATCGGGTCGCGTCGTTGGTCACCGCACCGGGCGCATGATGCTGGCCGGCCCCCTGCCGAGCCAAGCGGACCGCCGGGAATTCCATTTGATGGTCCGCGAAAAGCGCGAGGCGACGCTGGGCTCCTCGCACGCGATGATGTCGCAGCTGATGGCGACGAACGCGCAGCTGTGGCGCCAGATGCTGACTGCGCAGCTCGGCGCGGCGACCGCGTTGGCGTCGTTCGTTGCGAGCCGCACCACCGGCCAGGCGCTCGCGCGGCATGCGAATCTGGTGCGCGCAGTCACCCCCTCGCCGGTTGCCGCACGCCGGCTTTCGCATTCTACCGCGCGTCTTGCGCACAGCGGTCTCGGGCCGATTCGCTCGCGGGCGATCGCCAACGCGAAGCGCTTGCGCAAGCGCTGACACGCGACTTCACGTCAGGTTCGTTGATGCACACTTACGTGAAGCGCTATCGTCCATTGCGAGCTCGCACCAGGTAGCTGTTGAAAATTGAAGGCGAACGACAACGCGGTCATCCGGCAAGCGCTCCGGTTCCTCGCGCCCTCGCGGTACGATAGATCATCTCGTCCTTTCAGCGACGAGCTGCCGCTGCGATCGGAGTTGTTCAGCGCTGATCAGATGGAGCAGCACGGCAAGAGCCTGGCGGCCGCTCACAAGTTGACATCTCGTCGCGGGCCGCACCAGCTCCTGCCTCGACTCGCCGCGAACGAGACCGTTCTGATCGACGCCTGCAACCTGCTCACGGCCGCGGTGAGGGCGAATCGCCGCATTACGCCGGCGGGAGAATGGCTGCTCGATAACTTCTACCTGATCGAAGAACAGATCCGTACGGCCAAGCGGCACCTGCCCAAGGACTACAGCCGCGAGTTGCCACGCCTTGCCAGTGGACCCTCGGCCGGGCTGCCGCGCGTGTACAACATCGCGTTGGAAACGATTGCGCGCGGCGATGGGCGCGTGGATCCGGAAAGTCTCTCCCGCTTCGTCGCGGCCTATCAGACGGTCACGCCGGTCAAGTTGGGCGAGCTTTGGGCGATCCCGATCATGCTTCGCCTGGCGCTGATCGAGAATCTGCGGCGAGTCGCGACCGACGTCGCCGCGGGCAGGATCGATCGCGACCTCGCCGACCGCTGGGCCGACCAGATGAAGGCGATCGCACAGACCGATCCGAAGAGCCTGATCCTGGTGATCGCGGACATGGCGCGCTCGAATCCGCCGATGACCACGGCGTTCGTGTCGGAGCTTTCGCGACGCTTGCAGGGACGTGGGCCCGCGCTGGCGCTGCCGCTGACCTGGATCGAGCAGCGACTTTCCGAATCGCATCTCACGATCGAGCAGCTGGTGCAGTCCGGCACCCAGCTACAGGCTGCCAATCAGGTATCGATCAGCAACAGCATCGGCAGTCTTCGCTTCCTCGGTGCGATGGACTGGCGCAAGTTCGTCGAGACCATGAGCGTCGTCGAGCGGAAACTGCTCGAAGACCCAGGTGGGTCTTACGGCAACATGAACTTCGTCACGCGCGATCGATACCGTCACGCCGTCGAGCAGCTCGCAAAAGACAGCCCGCTGTCGGAAGTGGAAGTGGCGCGCAGGGCGATCCAGCTCGCTCACGAAAGTGCGGCCAGGAGCGATGCGGACCCGCGCCGGGGGCACGTCGGCTTCTACCTGATCGACGCAGGGAGGCCTGTGCTTGAACGCGTCGTCAACGTGCACCGGTCGAGCGTCGCGGCGTTGACACGGCTGGCATCGCGCTTCCCGTCATTCGTCTACCTGGGGGCCATCTTGACGCTGACGGGCCTCTTCTCCGCCGGCATGATCTCGATGGCGCATGCCAACGGGCTGTCCGCCGTGATGTTGGCTGTGGTTGTCGTCCTTTCGCTGCTGGCGACCAGTCAATTGGCGGTTGCGCTGGTGAACTGGTTCCTGACGCTGCTCGTGACACCGCGCCCGTTGCCGCGAATGGACTTTTCGCTGGGCATTCCGCCGGAATCGCGCACGCTGGTGGCGGTCCCCGCGCTGCTCACCAGCGTGAGAGGCATCGAAGACTTAGCCGAAGCGCTGGAGGTCCGTTTCCTGGCCAATCAGGACGCGAACCTGCACTTCGCATTGCTGACGGATTTTCTCGATGCAAGCGAGGCAACGCTGCCCGAGGACGCTCAACTGTTGCGGCTGGCGCAGGGAAAGATCAGCGCGCTAAATGAGAAGTACGGCGCGAAGTACGGTGCGGCACATGCAACCGCGGCGAAGGCGGGGCCTGGCGACGTCTTCTACCTGTTCCATCGTCCCCGGGTCTGGAATCCGCGGGAGCGACTCTGGATGGGTTACGAGCGCAAGCGGGGGAAACTTGGCGAGCTGAACGCCCTCTTGCGCGGTGACGGCGACGCGATGAAGCGCTTCTCGTCCATCGTCGGCGACATCGCGGCGCTGACGAGTGTGAAGTACGTAATCACGCTCGACACCGACACCGAGCTCCCACGCGACGCGGCCCGGCAATTGGTGGGGGCGATGGCGCATCCCTTGAACCGCGCGCACTACGACGCAACGCGGCAGCGAATCACCACTGGATACGGCATCCTGCAGCCCCGCGTTGTGACGAGCGTACCCGGATCCAACCGGTCGCGGTTCGCGCGCGTTTTCGGGGGAGAGGCGGGGATCGATCCGTATACGCGCACCGTTTCCGACGTCTATCAGGACGGCTTCGGTGAAGGCTCGTTCATCGGCAAGGGCATTTATGACGTCGATGCTTTCGAGCTCGCGATCAAAGGGCGTTTTCCTGAAAACCGCATTCTCAGTCACGATCTCCTGGAAGGAAGTTACGCGCGATCGGGTCTCATCACCGACGTGCAGCTGTACGAAGACTATCCGTCTCGGTACAGTGGGGACGTCAACCGCCGCCGCCGCTGGATTCGCGGGGATTGGCAAATCGCCGGGTGGCTGTGGCGACGGGTTCCCAGTGCGCAGGGACCGCGCCCGAGGAATCCGCTTTCGCTGATGTCGCAGTGGAAGCTCTTCGACAACCTGCGGCGCAGTCTCGTCCCTCCCGCGTTGCTGTTGCTGCTGCTTTTGGGCTGGACGATTCTGGCGCCCGCGTGGTGGTGGACGTGGGTGGCGCTCGGCATCCTGTTCGTGCCGTCGTTGATCGCGTCCTTGCTGGACCTGGTGCAAGAGCCTGACGACGTGCCGCTTGCACAGCACCTCGTCGTCACTTTTCGTACGGCGGTGCGGCGTGCGGTCCAGATCGCATTCTCGCTTGCGTGTCTGCCCTACGAGGCTTATTTCAATACAGGAGCGATCCTGCGCACGCATTGGAGGGTGCTCGTCACGCGCCGGCGGCTGCTCGAATGGACGCCGTCCGGCGAACGGGATCGACGCGAGCGCACCACGCTTGCGGCCTCGTTCCGGTCGATGTGGGTGGCCCCGATGGTTGCCATTGCTGCTGCGAGCTACGTGCTGTCGACGAACCGGGCCGCGCTCCCGGTGGCAGCGCCGTTGCTGTTGCTCTGGCTTGTCGCACCGGGTCTCGCCTGGTGGATCAGCCGTCCGCTGGCGCCGCGCGTCGTAGCACTCACGCTCGATCAGACCGTCTTCCTGCGCAAGCTCGCGCGCCGGACCTGGGCGTACTTCGAGACCTTCGTCGGTCCCGCGACTCACTGGTTGCCGCCCGACAACTATCAGGAGGTCCCCGTCGGCACCCTCGCGCACCGCACGTCGCCGACCAACATGGGCATGGCGCTGCTTGCCGATCTCGCCGCATACGACTTCGGCTATCTGCCGGCCGGACGACTGGTCGAGCGCATTACCAACGCATTGCGAACGATGCGCTCGCTCAGCAGGCACCAGGGCCACTTCTACAACTGGTACGACACGCAATCGCTCCAGCCCTTGGCACCCCGCTACATTTCGTCGGTCGACAGCGGAAATCTGGCCGGCCATCTCTTGACCTTGCGAGCGGGGCTTTTCAGTCTGGCCGATGACCGGATCCTCGAGCTACGACTGTTTGCCGGCTTCGTGGACACCGCGCGAGTGCTCGTCGAATCGCTTGGCGCCGACGTTCCAGCGGCGGTCGGGGAGCTCAGCCGCGATCTCGACTCGGCATACGACGCACGGCCGGTCACCGCGGCCGCCGCGCGGCGATGGCTCGATCGGCTAGCCGCGGCAATCGCTGCCGTCTCTACCTGCGCCGCCGGTCGGACCGGTGCAGGGGAGACGCCGGCCGCACCGAACGAAGCGGAGGCATGGTTACAGGCACTGGCGTTGCAATGTCAAAGCGCGCTGGATGAATTGATGCTGTTCGCGCCCTGGCTGCAACTGCCGGCGCTCGAAGAGACGCTCGTTGAGCTCCCGGTCCTGTCGCCGATCCCGACGTTGCGCGAGCTCTCGAACCTGATGCCGACGTTAACACCGCAGATCGCTCGCTTACGAGACACCGCTGCAACGCCTGCGAAGCGGGAACGACTGGACGAAGTGGCGCGGCTCGTCGCGGCCGCCAGCGCGCGAGCTAAGGAGCGTATCGAGGCGATCGGTGAGCTCGCGTCGCAATGCGAGGAGCTTGCGCGCATGGAATTCGGTTTCCTCTACGACCGTACGCGCCATCTGTTCGCGGTCGGATACAACGTCGATGAACGCCAGCGGGACGTAGGCTACTACGATCTGCTCGCCTCGGAAGCGCGGTTCTCGAGCTTCGTCGCCATCGCACAGGGCGAGGTCCCCCAGGAGAGCTGGTTCGCGCTGGGACGACTGCTCACGTCCGCCGGAAACCGGCGGATCCTGCTGTCGTGGAGCGGCTCGATGTTCGAGTACCTGATGCCGTTGCTGGTGATGCCGACCTACGAGAACACGCTGCTCGATGAGACCTGCCAGGCCGCCGTGGAACGACAGATCGCCTATGGCAAGCAGCTCGGCGTGCCGTGGGGCATGTCGGAGTCCGGGTACAACACGGTCGATGCGAGCCTCAATTACCAGTATCGCGCGTTCGGCGTGCCCGGGCTGGGGCTGAAACGGGGGCTCGCCGAGGACGTCGTCATCGCGCCGTACGCGTCGGTGCTGGCCCTGATGGTCGCGCCCGAGGCCGCATGTCTCAACCTGCAACGACTTGCCGCCGAGGGGTTGGCGGGACAATTCGGTCTCTTCGAAGCGATCGACTACACGCCGGCGCGTCTGCCTCGCGGACAGACGAGCGCCGTGGTCCGTTCGTTCATGGCTCACCACCAGGGCATGAGCGTCCTCGCACTGAGTCATTTGCTGCTCGATCGTCCGATGCAGAAGCGATTCGAGTCGGACCCACTGTTCCAGGCGACGCTTCTGCTGTTGCAAGAGCGGATTCCGAACTCCGCCGCGTTCTTTCCGCATGTTGCCCAGCTCACGGGCATCCGCGCGAACGTCAGCGACGCGGATACGCCGGTGCGCGTCATCGCGAGTCCCACCACGGCGATCCCCGAAGTGCAACTGCTGTCGAACGGCCGCTACCACGTCATGGTCACCAACGCCGGTAGCGGCAGCAGTCGCTGGAAGGATCTGGCGCTGACGCGATGGCGAGAAGACGCCACTTGCGACAACTGGGGCACGTTCTGTTACATCCGCGACGTCGCGAGCGGCGATTTCTGGTCGACCGCGCATCAGCCGACGGGCAAGCTCGCGGATCACTATGAGGCGATATTCTCCGAGGGACGCGCCGAGTTTCGCCGCCGCGACCACGGGTTGGACGTTCACACCGAAATCGCTGTCTCGCCGGAGGACGACATCGAGCTGCGCCGGGCGCGCATCGTCAACCGCTCGCGGATCCGCAAAGTCATCGAGCTCACCAGCTATGCGGAAATTGTCCTGGCGCCGCCGGCGGAAGATGCCATCCATCCGGCGTTTTCCAACCTGTTCGTCCAGACCGAAATTGCAAGTCAAAGGCAGGCGATCCTGTGCACGCGCCGGCCGCGCTCGCCCGGCGAGCAGACGCCGTGGATGTTCCACCTGATGGCCGTGCACGGCGCGACGGCCACCGACGTTTCCTATGAAACCGATCGCATGCGCTTCGTCGGTCGTGGCAACACGCCCGCGGCGCCGCAAGCGATGCGCGATCCCGCACCGCTCTCCGGCAGCGAGGGCTCGGTGCTCGATCCGATCGCCGCCATCCGGATTCGAGTCACGCTCGAACCCGAGCAGATCGCGACGATCGACATGGTCTATGGCGTCGCCGAATCCCGGGATGCCGCGATCGGCTTGGTCGAGAAATACCAGGATCCGCGGCTTGCGGATCGCGTCGTCGAGCTGGCGTGGACGCACGCCCAGGTGGTGCTACGCCAGATCAACGCCGCGGAAACCGACGCCCGACTCTATGCGCGTCTTGCGAACTCGATCCTTTTCGCGAATGCGTCGCTGCGTGCTGATGCCGGCGTCATCGCCAGGAATCGCCGCGGGCAATCCGGGTTATGGGGCTATGCGATCTCCGGGGATCTGCCAATCGTGCTGTTGCGCATTGCCGATGCGGCCAACATCGATCTGGTGCGCCAACTGGTGCAGGCGCATGCCTATTGGCGCCTCAAGGGCCTGGCGGTGGATCTCGTGATCTGGAACGAGGATCACGCGGGATACCGGCAATTGCTCCAGGACGAGATCATCGGGCTGGTTGCAGCGCGCGTCGAAGCCCAGATGATGAATCGGCCCGGCGGGATCTTCGTTCGGCCCGGCGACCAGATTTCCGAAGAGGACCGCGTTCTCCTCGAGTCGGTCGCACGCGTGATCATCTCCGACAGCAAGGGCACGCTTGCCGAGCAGATTGGGGGGCGCGCTTTGCCGGAGGTGCGCGCACCAAGGTTCGTGCCTACGCGGGAGCATCGCATCGAAACCGTCGCCGATGACCGGCCGGCCCGGGTGCTGATCCTCGGCAATGGACTTGGAGGGTTCACGCCTGACGGGGCCGAGTACGTCATTACGACGGATTCGGGGCACCTGACGCCGGCGCCCTGGGTGAACGTGCTCGCCAATCCGCACTTCGGCGCAATCGTTTCCGAAAGTGGCGGGACCTACACATGGAGCGAGAATGCCCATGAATTCCGCCTCACGCCCTGGACCAACGATCCGGTGAGCGATGCGGGCGGCGAAGCGTATTACCTGCGCGACGAGGAGAGCGGGCATTTCTGGTCTGCCACGCCACTGCCAGCACGCGGTCGTACACCATACATCACGCGGCACGGATTCGGCTACACGGTGTTCGAGCACAACGAGGACGGGATCTGCACGGAGCTGTGGGTCTATGTGGCGCAGGACGCCGCGGTCAAGTTCTCGACACTGAAAATACGCAATGCGTCGGGACGGTCGCGGCGGATTTCCGTTACGGGATACGTGGAATGGGTGCTCGGCGACCTGCGGCCGAAATCGGTGATGCACATCGTCACCGAAAAGGATGGCAAGACCGGTACGCTTTTCGCCCGCAATCCCTACAGCACGGAGTTCGGCGAGCGCGTGGCGTTCTTCGATACCGATGACATCACGCGGACACTGACCTGCGACCGCGCCGAGTTCATCGGGCGCAACGGCACATTGGCCGCTCCCGCAGCGATGACGCGCACGCGGCTTTCGGGCAAGTCAGGACCGGCGCTGGACCCTTGCGCCGCGATTGCCGTGACGCTGGAACTCGATGCGGACGCCGAGCGTGACGTGACCTTCAGGCTCGGCGCCGGGCGGGATGCCAACGATGCCAGAGGCCTGGCGCAGCGGTTCCGCGGCGCGACGGCCGCGAAGGTGGCGCTCGAGGGGGTGCGCCGGCAATGGCAGCAAACGCTCGATGCCGTACGCGTTGAAACACCCGATGAATCGCTCAACGTGCTCTGCAACGGTTGGCTCGTCTACCAGACGCTGGCGTGCCGCCTGTGGGCGCGAAGCGGCTTCTACCAATCCGGCGGCGCGTTCGGGTTTCGCGACCAGTTGCAGGATGTCCTGGCACTTGTCCATGCCGAGCCACGCCTGACACGCGCGCAACTCCTGCTATGCGCGAGCCGGCAGTTCGTGGAAGGCGATGTCCAGCATTGGTGGCATCCGCCGTCCGGTCGCGGCGTTCGAACGCAATGCTCGGACGATTATCTGTGGCTGCCGCTTGCGACCGCCCGCTACGTGCTGGCCACCGGAGACACGGGCGTGCTCGACGAGCCCGTCACATTCCTCGACGGCCGACCGGTCAACCCCGG
>JANXZT010000158.1 GCA_025355395.1 Betaproteobacteria bacterium | reverse complement strand
GTTCGCGGGAATGACGGAGTCTTGGTGGATCCCCGCGTTCGCGGGAATGACGGAGTCCTGGTGGATTCCCGCGTCCGCGGGAATGACGGAGTTTTGTCATGCTTGGCGTCATCCTCAACAATACCGGCAAGGTGTACGATGAAATATCCGCAGCACCCCATCGGAGAACATCGGCAGCGGGGCTGGGTGGGCATGCTCGGCTTGCTGCTGGCGCTGGTCATCGCGGGCCTCCTCGTGCGCACGCTCTTGAAACAGATGGGAATCACCGAACGTCCGGAAACCCCGGCGGTGACACGCCCCTCTGCGGACGGCAACGCGCCTGCCGACACGCCGGCCCCCGCCGCCGGGACAAGAGGCACGTCGGTGGAGCGCGCCCGCGCGATCGAAGCGCAGGTGCTGCAACAGGCCAAGGAAGCGGCAGAGCGGCTCGAGGCCGCGCAGAAATAAACTTTTCCCGCGCACAGAGCTCCATTGTCCCATTGTCCATCTGCCGGCGGCATTGACTGCCGGCTTCGCTGGCCGGCGGTGCCGCTGGCCAAGCCGGGTGATACCATCCGCGCCTTCGGTCGAGCGGAAAAGATTTGTGCCGTGGCGAACTACCCGCATCCCATTCTTGCCCGCGAAGGGTGGCCTTTCATTGCGCTCTCGCTCGCGGCGGCGGTGCTCTTCACGGCATTGCACTGGTGGGTGCCGGCCGTCCTGTTCTGGTTGATCACCGTGTTCGTGGTGCAGTTCTTTCGCGATCCGCCGCGCGAAATCCCGCAGCAACCCAATGTGGTCCTGTGTCCGGCTGACGGCCGCGTGCTCAAGGTCGAGCGCGGCCTCGACCCGTTCCTCAATCGCGATGCGCTCAAGATCAGTGTGTTCATGAACGTGTTCAATGTGCATTCCAATCGCGCGCCCGTCGATGGCAAGATCATCGAGGCCTGGTATCACGTCGGCGGTTTCGTCAACGCGTCGCTCGACAAGGCCTCTCTCGCCAATGAGCGCAATGCCCTGCATCTGCGCACTCCGGAGGGCCAGGACGTGACGTGTGTGCAAATTGCCGGCCTGGTGGCGCGCCGCATTCTCTGTTATGTGAAGCCGGGCGAATCACTGACGCGCGGCCAGCGCTTCGGATTCATCCGTTTCGGCTCGCGGGTCGACGTTTACCTCGATCCCGCAGCGCGGCCTCTGGTTGCGATCGGCGACGCGGTGAAGGCGACCGCAACGGTCATCGCGGAATTGCCGGTGCCTTGATGGAGAAGGGCGCAAGGTGAGCGCGTTTGTTCCTCCTCCCGTGTGCTGGTAGGCTTGCCCTTCACCATGGCCGACTTCGACACGCAGCGCGCAATGCAAAAAAACCGGGTGCGCCGGCGCGGGATTTATCTCCTTCCCAATCTGTTCACCACGGCCGCGCTGTTCGCGGGCTTTTACGCGATCGTGCAGGCGATGAACATGCGCTTCGATCAATCGGCGGTGGCCATCTTCGTCGCCATGGTCCTGGACAGCCTCGATGGGCGTGTGGCGCGCCTCACCCGGACGCAGAGCGCCTTCGGTGCCGAATACGACAGTCTCTCGGACATGGTTTCGTTCGGCGCGGCCCCCGCGCTGGTGGTGTACGAATGGGCACTGAAGGGGATGGGCAAGCTTGGCTGGATTGCCGCCTTCGTGTACGTTGCCGGCGCGGCGCTGCGGCTTGCCCGTTTCAACGTAATGCTCGAGGTCGCCGACAAGCGCTGGTTCACGGGCATTCCCAGCCCTGCGGCGGCAGCATTGGTCGCGGGATTCGTCTGGATCGTCGACGACTACGCAATCGATCCTTCGAACATCCGCTGGTGGGCGTGGGCCGTCACGCTTTTCGCCGGACTCACGATGGTGAGCAACGTGAAGTACTACAGCTTCAAGGCGATCAACCTCAAGAAGAGCGTGCCGTTCGTCGCGATCTTCCTGATCGTGCTGGTGATGGCGCTGGTGTCGTACCAGCCCGCGATCGTGCTCTTCGCCGGGTTTGTGATCTATAGCATCTCGGGCTACGTTGGATCCGCCTGGATGTGGTGGAAGCGACGGCGCAGCATCACTCCTCCGAGGGCCTGACGACCGGCTCGTCTCCCCATGACGACGCGCTCGTTGCTGCTCACGCTCTGCTGTGTGTTCCTGATCGCCTTCGGGCAGCTTCTTTTCAAATCCGCCGCCTTGCAGTGGCGCATTGACGGTTTCAGCTGGACGAGCGTGCAATCGTTCGCCTCGCCGCGCATGTCGGTGGCACTCGTAGTCTATGCGGTCGCGACCATCCTTTGGGTGTACGTGCTGCGCACCGCGCCCCTGTCTTCTGCCTACCTCGTGATGTCGCTGGCGTTCGTGATCGTGCCCGTGGTGTCCCATTTCATCCTGGGCGAGCCGCTGACAGTGAATACGCTGGTCGGAGGGGGCCTGATCGTGCTCGGCATCGCCATCGCTTCACGCTGACCGTGGCCGCCGCGTTTGCCTCCATCGCGGTCGTGATCCCGTGTTACCGCGTGCGGGAACATGTGCTCGCGGTGATTGCGGCCATCGGTGCGGAAGTGCAGCACATCTATATCGTGGACGACGCGTGTCCGCAGTCGACCGGACGGTTCGTGCGCGAGCAATGTCGCGACGCCCGTATCACGGTGATCACCCACGACCAGAACCGCGGCGTCGGCGCGGCCATGGTGAGCGGCTACCGCGCTGCGCTGGATGATGGTGCCGATGTCATCGTGAAAATTGATGGTGACGGCCAAATGGACCCCGCATGCCTGCCGCAGATTGCCGGTCCCGTCGCCGCCGGCGTGGCGGACTACGCCAAAGGCAACCGGTTCTACGACTTCGAGTTGCTGGACGAAATGCCGCGGCTGCGCCTGGTCGGCAACGCGATCGTCTCCCTGGTGAGCAAGATCGCGAGCGGCTACTGGGACGTGATGGACCCGACCAACGGCTACACTGCGGTTCATCGGGCCGCTCTGCTGCGCTTGCCGCTCGACAAGCTCGACTCGCGTTACTTTTTCGAGTCGGACATGCTGTTTCGCCTCTATACCATCCGCGCGGTCGTGCAGGATGTGCCATTGCCGTCCCGTTACCGAGGCGAGCCGAGCAGCCTGTCGTTGCGGCGCGCCGCCATATCGTTTCCGGTG
>JANXZT010000149.1 GCA_025355395.1 Betaproteobacteria bacterium | reverse complement strand
GGCAAGCTGTGGCTCGGCGGTGCGTTCAAGACGATCCCCGCTGAAGAGCAATGGGGACGGCTGGTCGCCGTGAATATCGACACCGGCAAGGTGGCCTGGGGTGCCAAGACACCACAGCCGTTGATCGGCGGCGTGCTCGCGACGGCTGGCAATCTCGTGTTCAACGGCGAAGCCAACGGCTGGTTCAAGGCGTTCGACGCAATGACCGGCAAGGAACTCTGGAAGTACAATTGCGGCGCCGGCGTCAACGCGCCGGCCGTCTCGTACATGGTAGGCGGCAAGCAGTATGTCGCGGTTGACGCAGGTGGCAACAACCAGATCGATGCCAAACGCGGCAACAGCGTCTTCGTGTTTGCACTTCCCTAGACTCGCATTGTCCAACCGCGGCCGCCTCGTTTGCGTGGCGGCCGCTTTTTTGCACTGTATTGCCCACCATCATGGCAAGACCCATCATTGCGCTCGCCGTCGCCCTTGTCGCCGCCGCCGCTGTTATTCCCGCGTACGGCCAGAACGACGCCGCGCAGCTGGCGGCAATCCGCCCCAAGGCCGAAGTCTGCTTCGCCTGCCACGGCCCCAACGGCAACTCGCCCTCACCAGAGACGCCAATCATCGCCGGCCAATCCTGGCGCTACATCTACATACAGCTCAAGGACTTCAAGGAGGGCCGCCGCAGCGATCCCGTAATGTCACCGATGGCGGCCGACCTGTCACGCGACGACATGGTCGCGCTTGGCAATTTCTTCGCGGCGCAAAAGGCATTGCCGATCAACTTCAAGGCCGACGGTGCAAAAGTCGAAGCAGGACGCAAGGTTTCGGACGCCGTACTGTGCCCGATGTGCCATCTGGGGGGGTTCGTCGGCCAAAACGAGATTCCGAAGGTTGCCGGCCAACATCCGCAATACATCAAAAAGCAGTTGCAGGACTTCAAGGCCAGGCGGCGCACCAATGATGCCGGCAACATGACCAGTGTCGCCGGCACGCTGTCGGACGAAGACATCGAGAACCTGACGCAGTACATCGCAAATCTCCAATAAAACCGGAGCGTTGCGCTGGCGTTTTTCTGAGGCGTTGCGTACGCCGCATTGATGGGTCATTCATCTTCCGACGCCGCAAGCCTTCGCGTACCAGAGGGCAACGGTGTCACCGGCAAGTTGAGCTTGGGCACCGCGCGCGCGATGGTGTGCAACGCACTCATGCGCGGGAAGCCGGTACGCGCGGCCAACACGACTCGCCGGGTGGGCACGGGCGGTGCAAAATTCACCGCCTTGACCAGCGCACTCGCGTATTTCGGGGTCAGGGCGGTGGCGGGCAGCACCGAGATGCCCATCCCCGACGTCACCATGTTGCGGATGGTCTCGAGCGAGTTGCCTTGCTTCCCCGGAGAGGCCGGCCGCGCGAACTCGTGGCAGACATCAAGCACCTGGTCACGGAAACAATGCCCGAAGTTGAGGAGCAGCAGGTTCTCTGTCGCGAGCTCGTCCGGACGCACATTCTTGCGCCGCGCCCAGGGATGACCCACAGGCACGATTACCTGGAAGGCTTCTTCATACAGCGGAATCAAGGCCACGCCGGGTACGTCGAACGGCAGCGCGACAATGACGGCATCGAGCAGGCCGCCGCGAAGCATCTGATCGAGGTTGGCGGTCATGTTCTCCTCGATATCGAGCGGCATCCGCGGGGCCAGCGCGCGCAGCGCCACCACCAGCTCCGGCAGCAGGTACGGCGCGATGGTGTGAATGATGCCGAGCCGAAGCGGCCCGAGAAGGGGATTGGTGCCCTGGCGCGCGAGGGCCTTCACCTGCTCGGCCTCCTCCAGCACCCGGCGCGCCTGCGCGACGACCTCCTCGCCGATCGGCGTAACCAGCACCTCGCCCTTGCCGCGCTCGAACAACTGCACGCCAAGCTCGTCCTCGAGATTCTTCACTGCCGCGCTCAAGCTCGGCTGGCTCACGAAAGCGCGCTGCGCCGCCCGGCCGAAGTGCCGCTCGGCGGCCACCGCCACGATGTATCTCAGCTCGGTCAGTGTCATTGGACCTTCGATAGGTTCAGCCTATCGCGCATATCCTAACAAAGTATTGGCCGCCGCAGGTATCGGTCCCTATCATGCATCATCGGGATCGCAAGTCGCGATCGATCATCGTTGAAGGAGATTGTGATGCTGCAGAATCGTGAAGGACAGCGCGTGCCGGCCGTGAGTTTCCGGGTTCGCGAAAACCGTCGTAGTGTTCTCGCTCCCGGGCGCCTTTACCCCGACCTGCTCGTCGACACAGGTCAACGGAATTGCCTGAGTGCACGCCTGCAGAAGTGCGATTCACTGCTCTCGAGCAACCG
>JANXZT010000138.1 GCA_025355395.1 Betaproteobacteria bacterium | reverse complement strand
CCGGGTAATACAGGCCCGGCTCAATTCGTCCGCGCACCTGATCGGAATAGTCCTGCGGACGCTGGGCCAGCCAGCGGCGGTGGATCGTCGCCGCCTCGGATGCCATCACCACCTGCATCATCGCATTAATGAGCGCCATGTCCGGCACGCGCGTCTCGACGACGACGGCGCCGAGATCGCGCAACACGCGCAGGCTTTCGTCGCGCACCGCACACACCTCGGGATCGAGCGAATTGTCGTAATAGCCGCGCGGGACGGCAATGCGTAGCCCGCGGACCGAATCGTCGAGCAGCGCCTCGTAATCGGGCACCGGCACGGCGGCCGCGCTGCCGTCGCGCGGATCGGCACCGGCAATCACGCGCAGCAGCCGCGCGCAATCGCGCGCCGACTGCGCCAGCGGTCCTATGCAATCCAGCGACCACGACAGCGGCATCACGCCAGCGCCACTCACCCGCCGCAGCGTAGGCTTGATGCCGGTGACGCCGCACATTGCCGCCGGGAGGCGGATCGAGCCGCCGGTGTCGGTACCGAGCGAGCCGAATACCATGCGTCCCGCGACCGCGATCCCGGAACCACTCGACGAGCCGCCGCAAACATGCGTCGGCCGCCACGGATTACACCCATGGCCGTAATGCTCGTTGTAGCCGGTGGGACTGAGCGCGAATTCGGCCATGTGCAGCGCGCCGAGATCGATGGCGCCTGCGCGGTCGAGCCGCAGCAGAACGCTTGCGGTTTCGGTGGCGACGTAATCGGCCCGAATTTTCGAGCCGCCGGCACAGGGACGTCCGGCACGGTAAAAAAGATCCTTGTGCGCCATCGGGACGCCATGCAATGGCCCGAGCACGTCACCGCGGGCGCGAGCGAGATCCGCCGCGCGCGCCGCTTCCAACGCGGCCTCCGTATCGAGTCGCACGACTGCGTTGCAGGCACGGCCATGCCACTCCAGCCGATCGAGGCAAAAGCGCGTCACCTGCTCGGCGCTAACGTCGCCGTCCCGGATGGCGCTGGCAACGCCGACAAGATCGTGTTCGAGCAGGATGCTCACGCGCCGCCCTCAGGCGCCGCAAACGTCCGACACCAAGGGTCGAAGGTACCAGGATGGTCTTCCATCTGCAGCAAGGCGAGGCTCGCCTGCGCAACGCACGCGTTGTTCGCCTCGACCAAGGTTGCGACGCGCGACGTACGTTGCGCCGACGCCGGCACGCGCTGCAATTCGGTCGCGATCGCAGCGAAGAGCTGTTCGGTCCCGTCCTGGTCGAGGAAATGGTTAACCATGTCGGTACCCCCCATGCTTTGGAGCCGCGGTGCGCGCGCGGCACTCGCCGACCCGACTCGCCGGGCGATCCTGGCGCGAGTATAGTGCTCGTGCAAACTAGTCTTATGCCGCACCTGCTTTACGCATCGGCTTGAGATCGATTTACAAGCGGCACCGCGCTCTCATACCGTGAGAATGGGCTTGGCTTCGAGCTGCAAGGAGTGCCCACACTTAGAAGGAGGTCCACCATGACCGCACTCGTCACGATCCCCGCGCGGCACGGGAAAGCGGCCTTTGCGAACAAAGGCCAGAAAATCCGATTGATAAACACCCATGGCTATCAGATCGTCGACACTTGGGCCTTCAATAAGCACGACATGAAGGAATTCATGTCAATGGAGCATTGCCGCGTGGCACTCAATTCGCTGAGGCCGAAAGTGGGCCAGAGCTTGGTCACGAACAAGCGGCGCCCCATCGTTACTCTGGTGGAAGACACCACTCCTGGCGTCCACGATATGTTGGTTGCTGCCTGCGACCGCTACAGATACGAGCTACTCGGGTGCAAGGAATATCACGACAACTGCACCGACAACTTGGCGGCAGCGCTCAAGGAATTGGGGCTGGAGCCACCCGAGACACCGTGTCCATTCAATATATTTCAGAACACCCCGCCGAATTCCGTTTCAAGCGAGATCCAATTCCTGCCGTCCGTGGCCAAGCCTGGCCAGTATGTAACCTTGCGTGCCGATATGGATCTGGTGATCGTGTTCTCTGCTTGTCCTCAAGATATGGTTCCGGTCAATGGCCCCACCGGCGGCAAACCAACGGAAGCTCATTTTCAGCTGCTCTGAGCGGCCGGAGCCAGGAGGGCTGTCCAGCCGTTGCCGATCTTAAGCCTGGCATCGAGCGAGTATCACTTCGAGCGGCGTGAGCGCGCCGCGTGGGTGCCTTGCTACGCGCGCCGCGGGCCGCGTTGATTGCGGCGGCTCGCCCAATAGGGCTGCTCGCAAATATGTCCGAGAAATTCGACGACTGTGTGCGCTCCCAGATACGAGGTGATCCCGGTACCAACATCGAGCTGAGGATTTATCTCCACAAGATCGAAGCCGATAACATGGGTGCGCTCGGCTATGGCCTTCAGCGTATCGCGGAGTTCAGCATAGGTCATGCCGTTCGGCTCGGCCGAGACGCAGCCCGGCACCAGCGATATATCGAGCACGTCGATGTCGATGCTCACATAGCAAGCGGCCGAAGCGGGCACCACTTCGGCGATTCCCTTCGGCGACAGGCGATGAAACTCCTGCATCGTGATAACGCGATTGCCGTCGTTGATCGAGTCCTCAATCATGTCCGACGAATGGCGAAGGCTGCGAATCCCGACCTGGGTTAGGCTCTCGACGTGGGACATGGGGCTGATGTGCCGGAAGGCGTGTTCGTTGGTAAACCGCAGGTCGTGAATGAATGGCGCATAGTCGGAGTGCGCATCGAAATGCACGACGTGTAACGGCTCGGAGAATGCCTTCACGATGGGATAAGTGATCGAGTGGTCGCCGCCCAACACGACGACGAGCGCGCTATGC
>JANXZT010000131.1 GCA_025355395.1 Betaproteobacteria bacterium | reverse complement strand
TTTCGCGGGGATGACGATTGAGTCGGCACCGTACACTTTCGCGGGGATGACGATTGAGTCGGCACCGTACACTTTCGCGGGGATGACGGAAAGCGCCGCGACCTTCGCGGCGATGACGCAGCAATGGTGCCAATGATCGATCGTTTTTTCACACCCTGTCCACGCGGACTCGAAGCGGCACTTGCCGCCGAGCTCACCGCGCTCGAGGCGCAGTTCGTGACACCGGCCGAAGGCGGCGTGGCGTTCGCGGGACCGCGCGAGCTTGTGTATCGGGTAAATCTCGAGTCACGACTTGCAAGCCGGGTGCTGTGGCAGGTGGGGCATGGTCGTTATCGCAACGAGGACGATCTTTACAAACTGGTGCAGAAGATCCCCTGGCCCGAGCACTTCCGGGGAGATCGCACCTTGCGTGTCGACGTGGCCGCTACGCGCTCGCCGTTGGCCAGCCTCGAATTCGTGACGCTGCGGATCAAGGACGCGGTATGTGATCTATTCCGCGCCAAAAGCGGCACGCGGCCATCGGTGGACAAGCAGCGGCCCGACATCCGCATCCACGCCTATCTGACTGCGCGGGAAGCGACGCTTTACCTCGACACATCGGGCGAGCCACTGTTCAAGCGCGGGTATCGTCATGACACCGACGCCGCACCGCTGCGCGAGAATCTGGCAGCCGGGCTGCTCGTGCTGTCGGGCTGGCAACCGGACATGCCCTTGCTCGATCCAATGTGCGGCAGCGGCACGATTGTCATCGAAGCGGCGATGATGGCCGCGCAACGCGCCCCGGGTCTCAGCCGGACGTTCGGCTTCCAGAAGCTCGCGTGGTTCGATGGCCCGGCGTGGCAGCGGATTCGGCAACGCGCGCGTGATCGCGTGCGTCCCGCGCCATCGATGCCCACGATCTTTGCGAGCGACATCGACCCCACCGCGCTCGCCCGGACCAACAGCAATGCCGCAGCCGCCCAAGTAACGGAATGGCTGCAGTCGAGCGAGGCCGACGTGCTCGAGCGCCCCGCACCCGCGCCATTGGGCATTCTCATCGCCAATCCGCCGTACGGCGTGCGCCTCGAAAATGATGCCCGAATGGCCGCGTTCTATCCGCGCCTCGGCGATGCACTCAAGCAGCACTTCGCGGGCTGGACAGCTTGTATCTTCACCGGGGACTTGCGCTTGGCCAAACTCATCGGATTGAAGCCGTCAGCCCGGACTCCGCTTTTCAACGGTGCGATCGAGTGCCGCTTGTTCCGCTTCGACATCGTGGCCGGTCGCCCGAGCCGGTAGATTTCCACAACCTGCGCGGATGACTATCGCACAAGGCATGGGCGTCGCACCCTTGCGCTGCACCGCCTCACCGCGCGCTAAACCCCGGGCAGTCGGGACGATTGCGAGTGGTTCGTATAGGTCGGCCAGCCGGGAAAGTAGGCTGACGCCTCATTCCCCCAATTGCTCCAATTCGGCCGCGGTCCTCTGGCGAAAAGCTCCAGAAACGGTGCCGGACTGCATGCTTCGATGAGGTCGTACAGCTCATCGGGCTTGCGGGAGTGTTCGCGCTTCTGCGTTTTCACGAAATTCACTTGACGTCGTCCGGGGGCAAGCGTGCGGGCGTTCTTCCCGCGAATGCCGAACAAAACCAATTCGGTCACATTGCGGAAGTAAAAGCCGACTCCACGCCCGTCAGGCCCGCCATCCTTGCGGATCTTGTGCCAGACGATATTGGTTTTGTATTGGAATCCCCACGCTTCCATTACCCGCAGCCCCTCCGGCAAAAGCGCATTGGGAACCCAGAGGTAAAGATGAGCGGTTTCCTGTGCAAGCGTTTCCACCGGCATGCTGATGATGTCATTCAAAGTCATCGTGGCATAACGGGCAAGGCGCTTGTGCTCCGGCGCCATCTTTCCGGTACGGTTCTGGAACTGCCAGGGCGGATCAGCAAGAATCGTCGAAAAACGGCGGTCGCCAAAATGGGCGGTGAGCCCTTCCGATGCAGGAGTGTGATTGGATTGCGGCATGTCAGGCGTCGATGCGAAGGGACCTTGGACCGTGGGTGATAAAATTGCGCTTTCGCAGTAGAAGGTCAGACACCGGAGTCTCGAATCATGATGTTGCCTGCCCGTCATTACGTGTCCGACGTGACCGAGTTCATTAACAAGCTCAAGTCGACCAAGCCCGAACTCGAGCGCCAGCAACAAAATGGCCGTGCCATCTTCTGGGACAAGCCCCCGCGGGACCTCGCGGAACGCAGCAAGATGGATCAGGGCCGGGTCGCCCAGCAGGGTTACGTCTACCAGAGCAAAGACTAAAGCTTTCGCGGCGGGGAGGTATGACGCCCGCGCCACAGTTTGCCCTACGCCCGCACCGCGGGGTAACTTTGCGCAACTCCGCCGGCCGCACCTGGCCCTACTTCCTGGCAGTGCTCGCCGCGATTGGAGTGATCGCCGGCGCCGAGCTTTATGCGGTGGCGACGCGCGGCCGTGTTGCGGACCATTCTGCCCCAACAACCCTTGCGCCAACGACCACTGGCACGGCGGCAGTCACTCCTGCGCGCACGGCGCCGGCGCCTGCGGCATCCGTGGGCAGCGTCGACAACCCCGCGACCGATGCAGTGCTCGGTTCCCGCATTGCGATCTCCGGGTGGGCGCTCGACCCCGCCGGCATTCGCGGAGTTGAAATTCGCATCGATGGACGACGCTTTTCCGCGCGCTACGCCGTGAGCCGGCCCGACGTTGCGCGCGTCATGCCCGGCTATCCGGACAGCGCAAGTTCCGGTTTCGAATTCACCGGTGATTTAAGTGCGCTGCCGCCGGCGTTTGGCACTGACCACCGTCCGCTTCAGGTGGTCGCGATAGCGCGTGACGGCCGGGAGACGGTGCTTGCCACCAAGGACCTGGTGGAAGCCAGCGCGCTCACGCGATGGCAGACGCTAACCTCCGCCGCATCACGATCCGTATCCGGCACGACGTTCCATCTCCTGCCGGCACTCTCGGGCATTGCGCTGGGCGGTGCGCTGGACCTCGACCGCTGGTACGCGCCTTACTTGTCGGCCACGATGCGCGCCGGCATGCGCGTGCCGATCCTTTACCTGCGCACGACCAAAGGGGCGACGCGCGATTATGTGTTCGATCCCGATTGGGACATCCAGCGGCGTTGCGGCGAACGCCGGATCGCCGAGGATTCGCTGCGGGCAACGATAGCGCATGCCATCGCGCATCGCGTTCCGGTGCTCTTCACGCTCAACGGCGGGGTGTGGGCCAGTGCAGTATGCGATGTTCCGGAGTGGGACGTGAATGATCACCTGGAGCAGGACATCGCGAACTGCCAGTGGAACGAGAAGAACGAGGTGATGCCCGACGATTACCTGCGCCAGTTGCCTGGATCGCAGGATGCGCCGGACCTCGCGCGCTCCCTTACTTTCAACGTCCACGCGAAAAACGTGCGGCATTACAAGCGCCGCAATCTGCAGGCGGCCGGCGCGATGATCGCCGCTTTCGCCCGCGAGCATCCCGATCTTTTTGTGGGGATCAATCTTGATCCGGACACCTACCTCAACCCGTTCTTCAACGAAGCCCAGTGGTACGACTACAACCCGGGCACCGTCCGCCAGTTTCGGGAATGGCTTCGCGGCACCGGCCCGTACGCGGGGCAACGCTCACGCGACGTGCCGGATTTGCGCCTTTATCGGCGCAAGGAGCCGCTCACGCTCGCCGCCGCGGGAGCGCTGGCGGGAAAGCACTTCGCGCGATGGGACGATGTCGATCCTCCGCGGAGTTTTCCGCGAGAGCCGAAAGACGGCCGCCCGGTGTTTTGGGATGATCCATGGACGCGCGAGTGGGAGATCTTTCGCCGCCATCTCGTCGACCTGCATTACGACGAGCTGTCGCAGTGGCTCTCAGCCGTCGGCATATCACGGGATCGCATCTGGTCGTCGCAGGGCTTCATGGCGCCGCACGCGAGCGCGCGGCCGTTTGCGATTCACGTGACGAGCCCGATGAAGAACTACGACACCGGTGGAATGAGCATCGAAGGGGCTATCCCCAGCCACGGCCACCTCGGCGCAATTCTCTACGGCGCGTCCGCGGTCAACGATATCCGGATGGAGACGCCGTCCTCGCTTTTTGCGACCTTCCGCAGCATGGACCCGCGCTGGGCCGTGGTGGAGCTCAATACCGCAGACCTTCGCAATCCGGCTGCGCCACCGACCTATCCCGCGGCGTACCGCAGCCTGCGCGATCTTTTCAATTACGGCGCACGGTTCGTGTCGCCGATGGCGTGGAACGGGTCCAACGGCGTCAACGCGGGCAAGCCCGGCTACGTCACGTTCACGGCCTGGCGCAATACGCCGCTCGAAGATGCGGCGCGCGATTTCCTGCTTTCGCACGCCAATGTGCCGCTCGGCGCGCGGTTGTGGACGTTCGGCACGCCGCGCCACGCCGACGGTGACGGGTGGACAACGAGCGAAGGCGCCATGACGCTCAAGCCCGGCATGCTCGCCTTGACGCCAACCGCGGGCGCGGTGGCGTTGGTGTCACCGCCCGAGCTCGCCTTCGCGCCACAGGCATTCGCCAGTATCGTCGTGGGCTTGGAGGACCCGACGGCGCTGCACGGCCTTGCACTCGCTGCACGTGCAGGGCCCGACCAGGCGTGGCGCGAAATCCGGGTGGCGGGAAGCGCGCGGTGGCGCACAACCCCGGCGGGCATCGCCATACCGATCGAGGCCGCCGGGATGCGCGGCGCGTTCGATCAGCTCCGGCTCGAAATGCAGTTCAGCCCAGGCGTGACAGCGCGTCTCGCGCACATCGCGCTCCTGCCCGCGCGTTCATCCGGAAGGACCCCGCGCGAAGATCGACCCGCAACCGCCGGAGCGCTCCGACCGCCTCCTATCGTTCGTCGGCCTTGATTTCGACGTAGGCGCGATCGCGCATCTGCCGCACCCAATCCTGGAAGGCCTCGTCGGACTTCCGCTGCCGAAGTGCGATGCGCGCCTGCTCGCGCTGTCGCGCGGCGGTGATGTCCTGCGTGCGCCGTTCCAGCACCTGGATGAGATGCCATCCGAACTGCGACCGCACCGGCGTCGCGATTTCATTCGGCTTCTGCGCATTCATGGCGCGCTCGAAATCGGGTACGGTATCTCCCGGCGATATCCAGCCGAGATCACCGCCCTTTGCAGCCGACGGGTCCTCGGAATTGAGGCGCGCCAACTCGTCAAATTTGGCGCCGCCATCCAGACGATCCTTGATCCGGTCGATGCGCGCCTTGGCATCGGCCTCCGAGGTGACTTCGTTGACCTTGATGAGGATGTGGCGTGCATGTGTCTGGTCGACCACGGTGGGTTCGTTGCGGCTGCGGGTTTCGATCAGTTTCACGATATGAAAGCCGCTGGCCGAGCGCAGCACTGCGGAAACTTGTCCCGGCTTCAGGCTTCGCACCGGCTCGACGAATACCGAGGGCAGACGTGCCGGCCCCCGCCACCCGAGGCTTCCGCCCTGCAGCGCGTCAGGCGCATCGGAATAGCCTGCGGCAACTTGCGCAAAATCGGCGCCCCCTTGCACTTGCCGCAAGGCATCCTCGGCGCGCTGCCGCTTGGCCTCGACCTGGTCGGGCGTGCCCTGGTCCGGTACGACGACCAGGATGTGCGCCACGTTGTATTCGATATCGCCGCCGCTTTGCACGGCGATGCTGGCCAGGAAATTGTCGACCTCGGCATCGGTCACCTGGATGCGCCCGTCAACCTCGCGCTCGCGCAGCCGCTGGATCATGAGCTCGTTGCGAAGGTCATCGCGGTATTTAGCGAAGGCAATTCCTTCGCGCCCCAGCGCCGTGCGAAGCTCTCCGGGCGTGAGCTTGTTTTCCTGGGCAATGCGCTCGATCGTGCGCTCCACCTGCACGTCGTCGACCCGAATGCCGCCGGTCTTCGCGAGTTGAAGGATAACGCGCTCGGTGATGAGTCGTTCCATCACCTGCTTCTCCAGCACGTCCGGTGCCGGCGGCACGACTTTCTGGGCTTTCATCTGCTCCAGGGCCGCGCGCTTCTGCTCATCGATCTCGTGCTGGGTGAGCGCTTCGTCGTTGATCACCGCCACGACGCGATCGAGGAGGACGGTGCGCTCCTGTGGTGCCCGGGCAAGGGGCGCCGCCACGCCGGGAGTGGGCGTGCCGGCCGGCGATTGGGCGCGCGCAGGCCACGACATCGCGACCAGTATTGCGGTAGCAGCCAGGGTGATGAGACCGGCGCCACGGCCGGTGAAGGTCGATACACGCATGCAATACCTCAGAATTCGGGAAAGACGTCGCCGCGATCACGCGGGGATACGGCGGGATCGTTGGTCCTCACGTAGCCGGGGACACTGCGCCGCAGGAGATCCAGGGGGCTGGTTCCGACGCGCGCCAAGCCATTCAGTTCGAGCTGCAGGTACACCGACGTGGTGGTGGTCTGCGTCGTGGTAGTGAGCCGCTGCGCGACAACGCGCACCACCCAGCAGTCGGCATTGTACTCGACCCCCGCTACCGCCTCCAGGGTCTTGCGATCGACGAGCGAGTAGTTCCATCGCCCGAGGAAGGTCCATTGCGCATTGATCGGCCACTGCGCCGCCACGTCGAATTGCTTCAACTGGGTATTGACCGCGGTCGGGTCCACAAGTTGCCGCGTATAGCGATAACTGGCGCTCAAGACCTTGCCTGGCGTCGGCGTGTAGCGGAACCCGGCGTCGAAGCGCTCCGACTTGGAGGCATCGAAGTTGTATTGCATCAGCCCGGCAAGCGACCACGCCTCGGTCAGCTTGCCTTCGGCGAGCAGCAGCACATCGGAAGTCGCAGCGGAACGCGGCGGCTCGTTGAGCGTCACCCGCTGGTCGGCGAAGTAGAACCGCTGGCCGAGCGCTACCCGCAACCGCTCACCGCCGCTTGCTGGATCGATGAAGCGGGAAGTAAGCGCAAGCGTGAGTTGATTGGCGTCCCCCACCCGGTCGTTGCCCAGATAGCGGTTCTCGCTGAAGAGCTGGCCGAAATTGTAATCGTCGATGGCGGTGTCGAATGCAGGCACGCGGCTCTGGTCGCGGTAGGGCACGTAGACGTAGAAGGCCCGCGGCTCGAGGGTTTGCACCACGTTCTGCCCATATACGCGCCAATCACGCTCGAACACCACCCCACTGTCCACCGAGCTCACCGGGATCATGAAATCCGCACGCGTTTCCCCGGCCACAGGCTGATCGAGCTGGTAGTAGCGCGCATGCAGCCCGGTCTTCGCGGTGACGAACCACGCGGCGCCCTGATGGCTCCACGCGACGGTGGGATACGCGAATACCCGCTGGCCGGTGGGCAACGTCGGGTTGCTGAAGCGCACGTACTCGCCGGTGGCCGCGAACGTCATGCCGAGCCAGTCGGTCTCGCGGATGGCAGCCAGCACCTGCGGAATGCGGTTGTACGGCGAGCCGGCCGGCGGAGCGTTGGGATCCTGCAGGGTCTGGAACGATTGCTGCCGGGCGACGATCTGCAGCGGCCCGCGGGTATAGGCGAACCCGCCTTCGCGCGGCAGGGTCGTCTGCGATGTCACTGCAATGCGATCGGCCAAGTCCGCGAAATAGGTGTCGTCGGAGACCTTGTTCAGGTTCCAGAATCCCGCCAGTCCCGGCACCAATGCGTCGAGGTTCTGATTGTGCTTCCAGGCCAGCGCGTAGCGATTGGTTCCCGTCACCCGGTCATTGGGCAGGTCCTCGACATCCATCTCGCCCGCGAACGTCGGGAAGAGGTAGCGGAACTGCGCCCCCAGTTGCACACCGCGCTTGGTCATGAGCCGCGGCGTGAGGGTCGCATCATAGTTCGGGGCAAGATTGAAGTAGTACGGTGTGGCGAGCTCGAACCCGCGGGTGCCGGTCGAGCCGAGCGTGGGGGTCAGGAAGCCCGATTTGCGTTCGTCGGAGAGCGGAAACTCGAGCCACGGCGTGTAGGCAATCGGCGCCCCCATGAAATAGACCGTCGCGTGCCGGCCGGTGCCGATCTTGCGCGCCTGATCGACTTCGAGCTCGCCCATGCGCAGATACCAATCTTCGCGCGGGGCCACACAGGTCGTATACCGGGCGTCGGTCGCCTCGAAGCGCTGTGGCCCCACAAACCGTATTTCGCTCGCGGTCCCGCGCGCGCCGTTCTCGCCGAAGAAAAAGCGTGGCGAACTGAAAAACCCGGTTTCGGGCCCACGCCGGTAACGCGCTTCCGGTCCGGTGATCCAGTCGATGCCGCGGCGTAGAAGGACATCGCCCTTGCCCCAGATTTCCTCCGTATCGAAGTCGTAACGCATCCAGTCTGCAAGCACGGTCTCGCGCCGGGTGCGCAATTCGACGTGGCCGCTTGCATCGACATGATCCCCACCCGTGCCTTCGAACTCCGCCGCGCGCAAGAAAATCGAGCGGTCCTGCACGGTACCCGGCGCAGGGCGAAGCGGTGGAGGTGCGCTCGCCGCATTGGGACGCGAAGGTACGATCGGTGCAACGAGCTCCGGCGCAAGCTTCAGTTGCGGTTCGGGTAGCGAAGCCCCCGGCGCAACGGCGCTCTCCTGAGCCTGCGCATCGGCAAGGAGCGCGCGAATCAATGCCGCGACGATGAGAGATGACAACCAGCGATTCATGCGCAAGCCGATGTTAAAATGATCCCATTCTATCGTGGGTGGCGAGTCTGCCCGAGCCAACGCCAACATCGGCGAGGGTCGCATGGGGAATCATTCCACGCGCGCCGCCGTGTGCCCCACCTTTCTGATTACTCCTGTCGATGTCCGCCGCAAGCTCAATTTCAGCCCTTGGCGGTTCCGGAGCCTCGCAAGTGGCGGACCCGCGCCTCGCCATGCTTTCCGGCTGGACCGCCGCGACGCTCGCCACGCATGCGTTCACGCTGGCACCTGCGTCGGCCGATGCGAGCTTTCGTCGCTACTTTCGCATGACGCTGGCAGAGCCGTGGCGCGGCCACCGCACGGTTGTTGCCATGGATGCACCTCCGCCAATGGAGGATTGCCGGCCCTTCGTGCATGTCGCGCAATTGCTGCGCACGGCCGGAGTCAATGCGCCCGAGGTGCTGGCGGCCGACATCGAACGCGGCCTGCTGCTTCTCACCGATCTTGGCGATCGCACGTATCTGGCCGCGCTCGATCCACTATCGGCGAAGCGCCTGTACCTCGACGCGATCGACGCGCTCGTGCGGTGGCAGGCGGCAACGCGCGTGAACGAGCTCCCGCCGTACGACGAGGCGCTCCTTCGGCGCGAGCTGATGCTGTTTCCCGAATGGTATGTGCAGCGTCACCTCGGCAAGACATTGGACAAGCAGCAGACGAGCACGCTGCAGGAAACATTCCGCGTCGTGCTCGAAAACAATCTGGCGCAGCCTCAGGTGTTCGTCCACCGCGACTATCATTCACGCAACCTGATGGTATGTACCCGGAACCCTGGCGTGCTCGATTTCCAGGACGCGGTGCTCGGCCCGATCACCTATGACCTGGTCTCGCTGTTGCGCGATGCCTACGTCGCGTGGCCCGAAGAGCAGCAAATCGACCTCGCGGCTCGCTATTGGGAGCGCGCGCGTACCGCGGAGCTCCCCGTAGATTGCGATTTCGGCAACTTCTGGCGCGACTTCGAATGGATGGGCGTGCAACGCCAATTGAAGGTCCTCGGCATCTTTGCGCGCCTTTACCACCGCGACGGCAAGGCCGGCTATCTCGCCGACATGCCGCGCGTCATGACCTACCTTCGGGGTGCCTGCACCCGATACGCTGCGCTGCATCCATTCCTGCGACTTCTCGAGTCGCTCGAAGCGGCGGCGCCGCAGGCGGGCCGGATCGCTTGACTGCCATGGCATTGAGCGCGGTCAGCCCAGGATTGCGCGCCATGATCCTCGCCGCCGGACGCGGTGAGCGCATGCGTCCGCTTTCCGATTCCACACCCAAACCACTCCTGAAAGTGGCCGGAAAAGCACTGATCGTGCGCCAGATCGAGGCGTTGCGCGCGGCCGGAATCATCGACATCGTCATCAATGCTTCGCATCTCGCGTCCATGCTTGTCGATACCCTCGGCAACGGCAGTGCGCTCGGCGTTCGCCTTCAATGGTCGATTGAACCCACAGCATTGGAAACTGCCGGCGGCATCGCCACGGCCTATCCGCTGCTGCGGCCGGGGATCGTGCTGACGTTGAGCGGCGACATCTGCACGGAATATGACTATGCCGGGTTGGTTGCGCGCGCCGCCAGGATGGCGTCGGACGCGCAGGCGCCGCGCGTGCACCTGGTCATGGTGCCCAACCCGCTTTATCACCCGTGCGGCGATTTCGTGCTCGCAGGCGAGTGCGTGCGTCTTGACGGCGCCGCAAAGCTGACGTTTGGCAACATCGCGCTCTACGACACCGCACTTTTCAGCGAACTTCCACGCGGCGTCAAACTCAGACTCCTGCCGCTGTTCGAAACTTGGATCGAAAGCGGCATCGTCACCGGTGAGCTCTACGCAGGACAATGGGCCAACGTCGGAACGCCCGATGA
>JANXZT010000121.1 GCA_025355395.1 Betaproteobacteria bacterium | reverse complement strand
TGCCGGCGGCGCGCAGGAGACGCACCGCGGCGAGCGAGGCGTCGTACGCGCCCGCCTTGCGCCGGAAGCGATCGTGGGTGGCCTGGATGCCGTCGAGGCTGATGCCGACGTAGTCGTAGCCGACCGCCGCGATCTGCGGCAGCAGCGCCGCGTCGATGAGCGTGCCGTTGGTCGATAAACCCACGTAGAAGCCCATCGCTTTCGCGCGGCGCGAAATCGCAACGATGTCCGGGTGCAGCAGCGGCTCGCCGCCCGAGAGGATGAGCACCGGCACGCCGAACGCCTTGAGGTCGTCCATGGTGGCGTATATCTCGGGTGTCGACAGCTCGCCGGGGAAGTCGATGTCGGCGGAGATCGAGTAGCAATGCTGGCAAGCGAGATTGCAGCGCCGGATCAGGTTCCAGATGACCACCGGCCCGGGGGGAGTCTTCCTGGGCCCCAGCGGAGTTGGGTTCTTCATCTCCTGCAGGTACTGCGTGACGCGAAACATGAGCTTCCTTACGCTGAACCGAGCCGCAGCCCGGTTTTTTTCAGAATGCGCGTGCTGTAGAGAACGTCGTGCGCGCGGGCGGCGTCATCGAGGATGGCAGCGATCTCCGCGATCCTGACTTCGGCTTCGGCGCGCGTGCGGCCGTGCACCATCGCAAGCAGGTTGTACCGCCACTGCGGCAAGCGCCGCGGTCGGCGGTAGCAGTGGCTCACGCCGGCAAGCCTGCCGACCTTGGCGCCGAGTTCGTCGACCCGCTCATCAAGCACGTCCCACACGCTCATGCCATTGGCACGCCAGCCGAGCGCGTAGTGATTGGGCACAGCGCCAATGCGGCGAATGCGGCCGTCGCCGAGCATGACCCGAATACGTGACATGACCAGCTCGGGTGCAACGCCGACCGCGTCGGCGATCGCGTGATACGGCCGCGTGACGCGTGGCAGACCGGCTTGCGTCGCACGCACGATTGCGCGGTCGATCTCCGTAACCAGATCCGATGCGACGATGTCGTTCATGCGCCCGCCTCGAGCCTGAGCTCCACGAAATACTCGCGCTCCTTCGGAAACGCGAGCACGGGCAGCCCCGTCGCGTCCTCGATCTTGCGCACTGCGGCAGCGACTCCCAGGGGCGTCTCAGTGGCGAGGACGAACCACATATTGAGCGCATGCTCGCGCGCGTAGTTGTGCGCAACCTCGGGCAGCGCATTGACGGTGATTGCGACTTCGTCGAAGCGACCTTCAGGCACCTGCATCGCGGCAAGCACGAACGCACCGCCCATGCGCTCGATTTGGAACAGCGGCCCGAACCTTGTTAGCGTGCCCTCGGCGAGCAGCCGGTCGACGCGGGCGATCAACTCATCCTCGGTCGTGCCGAGCGCCGCCGCGGCTGCCCGGAACGGCCGCTCGCAAACGGGGAAATCGTCCTGCAAAGTATTGACGATACGGCGGTCTAGGTCATCCACCGGCGACTCCCGCTGGCTCGACGTAGCGCGCACCGCACTGCTTGAATGCACGACGCGAGAACAGCACGGCGTGCGGATAGACCGCCAGGCCATGGCGTGCCGTGAGCAACGCAAGCCGCGTCTCGACCTCGACGGAATCGCGTCCGTGCAGCATGCAGAAGAAGTTGTACGGCCACACCGGACCGGCGCGCATGCGGCGGTAACACAGGGTAACGCCGGGCTCGGCGGCCAGCGCGGGGCCCAAGCGATCGGCGTCGGGCGCGGGCACGTCCCACACACACATGGCATTGGCGCGAAAGCCCAGTGCCCGATGGCGCACGATGATGCCGAAGCGCTTGATGATGCCCGCATCTAACCAGTCCGCGATGCGCACGATCGCTTCCCGCTCGCCGCCGGCGCCAAGCCAGCCGGCCCGTTGGGCCAATGCGTCGAACGGTCGTGTCATCAGCGGAAGCCCGTCCTGCAAGCATGCAATGAGCGCGCGATCGCGCCCGCTGATGACCGCCCGCGCCACGGCTCCTGCCGCGTTCCCGGCCGCGGGCTTGGCTGCGCCATCGAGGTCGAAGCCCAGGTCGATGTAGTAGTCGGCAAGAAGTGGCAGGACGATGACGCGGAGCCCGGTCTCGTCTTCGATCGCCGCCAGTAGCCGGCCTAGCTTGCCCCCATCCTCTGCCGCCGCGACGAACCACAGATTGAGCGCGTGCTCGCGCTCGTAGTTGTGGTTGACTTCCGGGTGCGTACTCACGAACTGTGCGACGGCGGGCAGCCGCGCTTCCGGCACTGTCATCGCCGCAAGCGTACTCACGCCGATTGCGCCGGGGCGAAAGACGGCGCCCACACGACTCACGCTGCCCTCTTCCAAGTGCCGCGCCAGCGTAGACAGCACCCATGGCTCCGTCGTAGCCAGACGTTTGCCCAGAGTGGCGAATGGGCGCTCTATCAGCGGAAAATCGCGCTGGAACTCGTTGAGAAGCCGCCGCTCGCACGTATCCATCCTAGAATCCAACTCGCCCAGCGCGACTCGTAAAGAAAATACCGCTCGGGCCATCGACGGGCAACGCCGCAATCTGCGCGAGCGTTGCCGTATCGTAGACGAGCACGCGATCGTCATCGCGTGCCGAGATCCAGACCGCTTCGCCCCGCGGCGTGAACTCGAGGTGCAAGATGGCATGCCCCGGCTCGAGCGTGCGCATCACCCGGCGCGTTTCGGTGTCGATCACCTGCACCTTGCCGTTGTCGGGGAACGCGAAGTTGACCCATACCTGTCGCCCGTCGGGCCGGGCGATGGCAAATACCGGTTGTCCGGCGACGGCGACGCGCCCGACCTCATGCCAATGGCGTGTGTCGACGACGAGCACTTCGTGGCGCCCGATTGCGGGCAGGTACGCCGTGTCGCCGGCGATGGCCCAGCCCCGCAGGTGCGGCATCTTGTAGACCGGAAGTTTCTCCTCGCCCTTGCCGTAGCCGTCGAGGATGCGCGTCGCGCCGCGCTCGGTGTGCCACAGATCGACCAGTGCCAAGCCGTCGTCGCCAAAGAGTCCGGCCAGGTAATATCGGCCATCCGGCGTGATGAACCCGTCGTAGGGCTGCCTGCCCACATTGGTGAGCTTGTCGACCTTCGGCCGCGCCGGGTCTGTCAGATCCGCGATCCAGATCTCGCCGGCCTCGAACAGACTGAAAACAAAACGGTTGCCCGGTGCATCGGCGAGCCCCACGACCTTGGCGCGCTCGCGATTCGGGCCATACGTCGCGGGAATGTCCGCGACGAGCTCGAGCGTGTCAGCACGGAAGACCTTGACACCGCCGGGCGTGTAATTCTGCGCCGCAACGAGCGTGCCATCCTGCGAGATCGCGCCACCGATCGAATTGCCGGCTTGCATCACGCGCTTCACGATCGTGCGCATGAGCAGGTCGACCTTGGTCAGCCCGCCGTCGCGGCCGAAGACGTACGCGTAGCGGGCGTCGCGCGAGTAGACGACAGAAGCGTGCGAAAGATCACCCAGTCCGTCGACGATTCCGAGACTCGTGCGGCCGCTGTTCTCGACGATTTGCACGCGTCCCGATTCGCGCTCGATGACCACGCCCAGATCGCCCGTACCGCGCGGCTGCATTTGCGCGCAAGCGCCGAGCGTGAGCGCCAGCAAGAGCGGTATGCCGTCGAGGAATCTAGCGCGCATCGGCAACGCCTTTACGCATTCGCGACACAAGCCACGCCGCCTCAGGCTCCGAGATAAACGCTTGCCATGGCGGCATCGCCGTGTTCGGCCGGCCCGAGAGAATCGTCGCGGTCAGGTTTGCTTCCACCTTGTCTTTGAGCGCATCCGGTGTAAGCGCCGGCCCGAGACCTCCGGTCAGGCGCATGCCATGGCACGAACCACAATCGTGCTTCAATAACTTGAACAACTCGCGCTGACGCGCGCTTGCCGGAGCAGCGATCTCCTCCGCCGCGCCAGCCGATGCCGGCAAGCCCTGCGCACTCGCGGCGAGCAACGCAAAGACCACCATGGCGCGATGGCGCCGCATGTCGCAAACCTCAGTCGCTCACAAGGAAAGCACCCAGGCGACGAGCTTCTTGGCTTCCTCGTCAGTCACCTTGTTCGGCGGCATCGGGATCGCGCCCCAGACGCCCTGCCCGCCCTTGACCACCTTCTGCGCGAGCATCTCTGGCGCCTTGGCATCGCCTTTGTACTTTTTGGCGACGTCTTTGTACGCGGGGCCGATCATTTTCTTGTCGACGGCATGACACGCGGTACAGCCTTTGTCGGTGGCAAGCTTCATCTGATCATCGGCCGCCGCAGGCAACGCAACGCCGATCGCCAATGCGCCGGCGGTCAGTAGCAATGCTGAATATCTGGTGCTCATCGCGTGGCTCCTAGTAGACATCGTGCTGGGTGTTGAAGACGTTGAACTTGCCCGTGGGCGTGATCAGCTTAGGATCCTTGATGACGGCCTTGAGCTTGCGTGTCTTGTCGTCGACGACGACGAGTGCCGACTGCTGATTCTTGGCGCTCCACACCGAGAACCACACCTCGTCACCCGCCTTGTTGTATTCCGGCTGCACGACGCGCTTGGCACCCTCGCCCACGTCCGCCCACTCGGCGATCGGCAGCACCGTGAACCCCTTGTCGAGACTGTTGATGTCGTAAACCGCGATCGACTGGCTGATCTTGGCGTCGGGATTGAGCGCGGTATCCACCCACAGGTTCTTCGACTTGGGATGCGTCTTGATAAAGAGCGACCCACCGCCCTGTCCCTTCAACGAACGCACGACCTTCCAGGCATTAGCCTTGTGCTTCACCGGGTCGGTGCCGATCACGGAAATCGATTCGTCACCCAGGTGGCCGGTCGCCCAGACAGGACCGAACTTGGGGTCGACGAAGTTCGCGCCGCGCCCCGGGTGCGGGGTTTTGCCGACATCGATAAGCGCCGAGAGCTTGTTATCTTTGGTGTCGACGACCGCGATCTTGTTCGATGCGTTCGCCGCGACCAGGAAGTAGCGTCCGGTCGAATCGAACCCGCCATCATGCAGGAAGCGCGCAGCGTCGATGGTGGTGACCTTGAGGTTCTTCAGGTCCTGATAGTTGACCAGGTTGATCTTGCCGGATTCCTTCGAGGTGACGATGAATTCGGGATGGAAATGCGACGCCACGATCGAGGCAACGCGCGGCTCGGGGTGATACTCCTGCGGATCGACCGTCATGCCGCGCGTCGATACGATCTTGAGCGGCTTGAGCGAATCGCCTTCCATGATCACGTACTGCGGTGGCCAGTACGAGCCCGCGATCGCGTACTTGTCCTCGTAGCCCTTGTATTTCGACGTCTCGACCGAGCGCGCTTCGAGCCCGATCTTGATCTCGGCGACATTGTCCGGGTTCACCATCCACAGGTCGATCAGGTTGATCTTGGCGTCGCGTCCAATCACGTACAGATAGCGCCCGGAGGCGGAGAGCCGGGAAATGTGAACCGCGTAGCCGGTCTTGACGATAGTGATGATCTTCTTCGAATCGCCGTCGATCAGCGCGACCTCGCCCGAGTCGCGCAAAGTGACCGAGAAAAAGTTGTCGATGTTGTAGTTGTTCGTCTTCTTCTTCGGCCGCTGGTCGGCGGGAACGAGCTGCTTCCAGCTCGCTTCCATCTCCTTCATACCGTATTCGGGCGGCGTCGGCGGCGTCTGCTGGACGTAGCGCGCCATCAGGTCGACCTCGGCGTCGGTCAATTGTCCCGAGCTGCCCCAGTTGGGCATGCCTGCGGGCGAGCCGTAGCCGATGAAAACCTTGAGATACGCGGTGCCCTTGCCCAAGGTGATGTCCGGGGTCAGCGGCTTGCCGGTCGCGCCCTTGCGCAACACGCCGTGGCAACCCGCGCAGCGCTCGAAATAGATCTGGCGACCTTTGTCGAACTCCGCCTTGGTCATCGCCGGAGCCTTGGGATTGATGTCCTGCTGCATGTCCTCGGTGGCCAGCGGTGAGGTCGCCGCGCCCTCATACCTGAGGAGGGGCGTATCAGAGTGCCCCTGCTCTGCATTCGCGGCATCGCTGCCTGTCGGCGCAGTCCTCTGCTGCGGTGCCGGCGGGTTTGCGCCGTCCTTCTTTTCCTGTGCCCAGGCGCTGCCGATCGCCAACGGAAGCAAGGCCAACGCCAGCAGCATTTGCGCTAATGCAGATCTCTTGTTGCTCACGATTCAGGCTCCTCGTGGATGAACGGATAAACGTGGTCCTCTCGACGCCGTCAAGGATCATCCATCGGCGCGTGCCATTCCTTGATGAGGGTCAAGGTTCCCCTGCGTTGCGCGAATTACAGTCTCGACGGCGCACAAGGCTGGCGCAAGAGGTGTTGCATGGAAGACGGCGCAGCGCAACGCGGAACGGGGGCAGACGGCGTGTTCGGCGAAATCCGCGTATTCGTGCCGGGCGCTCATCCGCGCAAGAGTGCCGGCAATTCAGGCAGCGTCGCGCTCGTCGGCGCTGGTCCGGGCGACCCCGAATTGCTGACGCTGCGCGCGTTGCGAATGATCGAGCGTGCCGACGCGATCGTTTACGACCGGCTGGTGGCGCCGGAAATCGTGGCGCTGGCGCGACCGCGCACCCAGCTCATCTACGTCGGCAAGGAACGCAACCGCCACACGCTGCCGCAGGATGGCATCAGCGCGCTGCTCGTCCGGCTCGCCCGCGAAGGCAAACGTGTCGTGCGCCTGAAGGGCGGTGACCCGTTCATCTTCGGCCGCGGCGGCGAGGAACTCGAAACGCTCGCCGACAACGGGATCCCGTTCGAGGTCGTGCCGGGTGTGTCCGCGGCGAATGGGGTCGCCGCGTATGCCGGCATCCCGCTGACCCATCGCGATCACGCGCAGGTCTGCGTTTTCGTCACGGGACATCTCAAGGACGGGACGATGGATCTCGACTGGGACGCGCTGGCGTGTCCGCGCCAGACGATCGTGGTCTACATGGGACTGCAGGGATTGGCGACACTGTGCCGCGAGCTCGTCGCACACGGCTTGCGGGCAACCACGCCAGCCGCGATCGTGCAGCAGGGCACAACCGCGCAGCAGCGGGTCGTCGTCGCGACGCTGGCAACGCTGCCCGAGCATGCGAAGGCGGCGGCATTGGTGCCGCCGACGCTGATCATCGTCGGCGAGGTGGTGCGCCTGCAGGCGAAGCTGTCGTGGTTCGAGCCCGCGGCCGAGCACGCGCGCTCCCGGCCTGGTGCACGCCATGAAGACAGCACGCGAGCTGGTTGAGGATCGGTAGCGGGATCGCCACTTCGCCAGCAAGCGCCGCAGCGATCCACGCGGCGGTGGCCGACGCATCGACTGTGGCCGGCAGGACCGGCACATTGGCGAGCACCTCGGTATCCGCATCAAACAACATCGTACCGACACCGTCTTCGAACCACTCGAGCCGAGGCTGGCGGCGGGGATTGGCGAAAGGCTCGCCTTCGGTGCCGCGCAAGAGCAGCGCGTTAGCGCGCGTCGCGGTCAGGAAGTCGCGCATTCTCCCGCGCTTATCGGGATCCGATACGCTGACGACTCGAAAAGCGTTACCGGCGAATGGATCGATGAGCTTGGCCAAGGTATGTGCAGTGCTGCGCAAGCCCGTAGTCCGCCGCAGCGCAAGCAGCGCGGCGAGCTCTGGCGCCAGAAGCGCGATGGGTGCATACACAATACCCTCCCTCGCGATCCGTTGCTGTGCCTCGGCAATCGACGTCGCGGGATCGATGCCGAGCTCCCCCAGCACTGCAGCGGTCGCGACGCGGCCGAAGTCGCTACCTTCTCCGACGGTGCCGTGGAGCAGCACCGGGACGCCATAGCGCTTGAGAAGCAGCGCGAGCAGCGCGGTGAGATTGGGCAGGCGACGGGCGCCGCTGTAAGTCGGCAGCAACACCGGGCGCGGCCGGTCGGCGGGCAGCTCCAGGCGCGCCACGCGCGCGCCGAGCGCGGCCATGAAACCACTCAACTCCGCGACCGTTTCCCCTTTGACGCGATACGCGACCAGGATTGCGCCGAGCTCCGAGCTCGGCACTGTGGCATCGAGCATCGCGGCGAACAGCTCGCGCGCAACATCAGCACCAAGGTCCGGCGCGCGGTGCGATCCGGCACCGACCTCCTTCTGCAACTGTGCCGAGTCGGCAGGCGGCGGCGACCGGGCCTCCCTCATGCCGACTCGCGTTTCCGAATGGAGATCTCGAACAGCGCATCGCTACCGGGCCGCTCTTCGTACGCGTAGCCATTGCGTTCGAGGATCCGGAAGAGCGGCTGCGGCCGGCAGTCGATCTTCAGCAGCAGGCAGTCGGCGAACGGCAGCTTGTCGAGCGCTTCCAATACTTGCACCAACGGTTCCGGCGCTTCGAGCCCGCGCACGTCGAGTTCAATCGTGTTGGCCATGGCCTCACCCGTTCTTGCCAATGCGGCCGTTTCGCGCATCGACGGAGTTTCAATCAGGGAACAATTCTGGAGACTGAAGCCCGACAACGCATTGATGCGCATCAAGCGCTTCACCGCCCACGGTCGAGCTCGACCTCTTCGGTCGCGCCTCGCGAGCGCGGGCCGGCGCGATGGGTGGCGGCATTTGAGACCAAGCCAGATCGTTTTTCTTTGATGCGCATCAATTGCAATCACCCGCAAGTCGCCTAAATTCAGCAACTACAGAAACGACTTGCGGAGATCGTCCGCACGTCCATCCGCCGGCATCCACCCAAGGAGCATAGCGATGAGCATTGCGACACCCTCTCCCGACCTCGATGACGACGATCTCGATGAGCCGATTCCGGCAATGCAGCAGCTTCTCGACAATCCGTTCCTGCTGCTTTTCATTGGTGTCGCCATGCCGACAGTGCTCTACATCATCTGGGGCGTGATGGAAATCGTGGGTATCCCGATCGCCAAGTAGGTCCCGGGAAACCAAGGGAGACTCCGCATGAGCGCTATACAGCCACCGCCGGACCGGATCTGGTGGAAGCAGCCGCTGGACCGCGTCGAAGGCACCTGGATCGTCATTGCCTTTGTCTGGTGCATGGTTCTCTTCTTCATGATGCCGTACTGGCATATCTACGGTAAGCAGAACCTCTCGAACGAAGCCTACCGTACGACTCCTGAGATGTTCAGCAAGAAAACCCAGGAAGTCGTCGACAAGTACACGGTGCGCACCGAGACCGAGCTGAAGATCCCTGTCGTGCATCCGCCGGCGGGCAGCGACGTCTACCTGATCGCGCGGCTGTGGCAATGGTGGCCGATGCTCGAGCTCGAAGAGGGCAAGACGTACCGCCTGCACCTGTCGTCGATGGATTACCTGCACGGCTTTTCGCTGCAGCCGGAGAACATCAACATCGAGGTTCACCCCGGCTACGAGCACATCGTGACAGTGACGCCGACGAAGCCGGGCACCTATTCGATCATCTGTAACGAGTACTGCGGCATCAACCACCACACGATGGCGAGCAAGCTCTATGTGGTGAAGAAATAAGGGGACGGTGATGGCGATCAATCGTAACTTCCGCACCTGCCCGACGACGGGCCTGGTTTTCCACGAGCAAGGCGAGAAGCTGATCCGCTGGAATGCGGTCGCCGGCGTCGTGTCGCTCTTGGTCGGCGGCGTCTTGGCCCTGCTGGTCATACTCACCCGCTGGCCGGCGGTGCACCTGTTGCCGGCCGACTGGTTTTATCTCGCCCTGACCGCGCACGGGCTCGACATGCTCGTGTTCTGGATCATCTTTTTCGAGATCGCGGTGCTGTACTTCTGCGCCTCGACGCTGTTGCGCTGCCGTATTGCCGCGCCGCGCTGGGCGTGGACCGGTTTCTTCCTGATGGTGATCGGCGCGCTGACCAACAACGTCGCGGTGTTCCGTGGCGATTCCAGCGTGATGTTCACCTCCTATGCGCCGATGGGCGCGCACCCGGCGTTCTACCTCGGGTTGATCCTGTTCGCGGTCGGTGCGCTGATCGGCCTGTTCGTGTTCCTCGGCACGCTGGTGGTCGCCAAGAGCGAAAAAACCTACATCGGCTCACTGCCGCTGGTGACATTCGGCGCGGTGACCGCCTGCATCATCGCGGTGTTCACGATTGCCTCGGGCGCGATCATCCTGATCCCGACCTTCCTCTGGTCGCTCGGGCTGGTCAACTCCATCGACTCGCTGATGTACAAGACCGTGTGGTGGGCCTTCGGCCATAGCTCGCAGCAGATCAATGTCGCGGCCCACGTATCGATCTGGTACTTGATCGCGGCAATCGTGTTCGGCGCCAAGCCGATGTCGGAGAAGGTCTCGCGCGGCGCGTTCCTGCTTTACATCTTCTTCCTGCAGCTCGCCTCGGCGCACCACCTGTTGGCGGATCCGGGGCTCACCTCGAACTGGAAGATCTTCAATACCAGCTACGCGATGTACCTCGCCGTGCTGGCGTCGATGGTGCATGGGTTGACCGTGCCCGGCGCGATCGAAGTGGCGCAACGGCAAAAAGGCTACAACAAGGGGCTGTTCGAATGGCTGCGCAAGGCGCCGTGGGGTAATCCTGTCTTTTCGGGGATGTTCATCTCGCTCATCGGCTTCGGCTTCCTGGGCGGCATCTCGGGCGTAATGATGGGGACCGAGCAGTTGAACCTCATCATCCACAACACGATCTACGTGCCGGGTCACTTCCATGCGACGGTCGTCGTCGGCACCACGCTCGCGTTCATGTCGCTGACCTACTTCCTGATCCCAGTGCTGTTCCGCCGTGAGCTCATGTTCCCGGGACTCTCCAAGTGGCAGCCGTATCTGTTCGGCCTTGGGATGAGCGGATTCGCAGTGTTCATGATGGGCGCGGGAACGCTGGGCGTGCCGCGCCGGCACTGGGACATGACCTTCGCGGGCAACCCCCTGGGACATGAGTTCCCGGGCGCTGCATACCTGATGATGGGGCTCATGGCGCTCTCCGGCCTCGTGGCAATCGTCGGCGGCGTGGCGTATCTCTTGATTACGGTCGGCAGCGTGTTTTTCGGCAAGAAGATAGAGACGCCGGACTTCAAGGCGGTTACGGTGCGCGAAGGACGCGCCGCGTGGCCAGCTCGGCAGCCAGTCGCGGTGGCGATCGCCAGCCACGGCAACATCGGCCTCGGGGGCTTCGTCGCGCCGGGAACCTTTACGCTGGCAATGGTTTTTCTGGTGGCGTTCGTCCTGTACTACTTCGTCAACTGGAAGTACCTCTCGACGGTGTGGCCGCTTTCCTGATAAATGGCGGCGGGCGGCGCTCACCAGGGGCCCCCTGAGCGCCGCCCTGCACCGCCGAGTCGACACCAACGCGGAGATGACGATGAACACACGAATCGCGCTCTTCTTCGATCTGTTCAAGCTGCGCATCGGGCTGGTGATCGGCTTCACTGCGCTGGCCGGACTCGCGGTCGCACCCGGGGCGGCGCCTGCGCTCTGGCGGACCGCGTCGCTCGCACTCGCCGTCATCGTTTCGTCTGCGGCCGCCGGCGCATTCAACCAATACGTCGAACGTCACACCGACGGACTCATGGCGCGTACGCGAGCGCGACCGTTCGTCAGTGGCCGGCTCAAGGCGTCGCCGAAATGGCTCGCCCTGATCGCGCTGATGTCCTTGGGCTCGGTCGTCGTCGCGACACTTGCGACCAACGCGCTTGCGGCGCTGTACACCTTTCTCGGCGCCTTCATCTATGGCGTCGTCTATACGGTCTGGCTCAAGCGCCGCACCTGGCTCAATATCGTGATCGGTGGCCTTGCCGGCAGCTTCGCCGTGCTCGCCGGCGCCGCCGCCGTTGCGCCTGACCGGCTCGACGGAGCTCCGCTGTGGCTTGCCATTGTATTGTTCCTGTGGACGCCGCCGCACTTCTGGAGCCTGGCGATCGCCTATCGCAAGGATTACGAGGCCACGGGCGTGCCGATGCTGCCCGTCGTCGTTGGCGACGCCAAGGCAGCGCAGGCGATTTTCGCCAGCGCGGCTCTGCTCGTGCTCGCCTCGATGGTTCCCGCGTGGTACGGCCTGGGTTGGTTGTATCTGGTCGCCGCGATCAGCGGCGGTGCATTTTTCCTGATGAAGAGCGCTGCACTGGTCCTCGATCCTTGCCGGCGGACAGCGATGGCGAATTTCCGCGCGTCGCTGGTGCAGTTGTCGGTCTTGCTCGCCGCCGCGATCGCCGATGCCACGCTTTTGCATTGACATCGCACGCAGGCTGCTGATACTGGCCGCCGTCGTCTCGACAATCGCGCCGGCAGCAGCACTCGATCTCGACCGCGCGTTGCGGGAGAGCCAGGCTGCGGTGGGTCACGAGGTCGGCGCTTACACCTTCACTGACCGTGACGGCAGCCGCGTGCGATTGTCGGATTACCGCGGCAAGCCGCTGCTGGTGAGCTTCGTCTACACCGGCTGCAGCCAGGTCTGTCCGACGACGACCAAATTCCTCGGCAAGGCAGTGCAGGAGGCGCAAGGCGCGCTTGGGCGCGACGCCTTCAGCGTGGTGACGATCGGCTTCAATCTTCCGTTCGATAACCCCGCGGCGATGAAGGGCTTCGCGAAGCAGCAGGGGATTGGCCTGCCGCATTGGAATTTTCTGTCGCCCGATGCAGGCAGCGTCGAAGGCTTGACGCGTGACTTGGGCTTCATCCATGCGGCGAGCGCGGGCGGCTTCGACCACCTTGCGCAGGCGACCATCGTCGACGCCAACGGCCGTGTTTTCCGCCAGATCTACGGCGAGACCTTCGAGCTGCCCATGCTCGTCGGTCCGCTGAGGGAGCTCGTCACCGGCAGGCAGGCGCCTGCGCAAAATCTTACCGACCTGGTGGAGCGCGTGCGCATACTGTGCACCGTCTACGACCCCCTGACGGGCAAGTATCGGTTGAATTACGGCCTGTTCATCGAAATCTTCGCGGGATTGTCCGTTCTCGGCGCGATCGCATACTACGTTTCCAGCGAATGGCGCCGGCAGCGGCGCGCGTCGTCGCCGCGCCGCGTAGCTTGATGCACGTCATGTCGCGATTGCCGCCGCGCAGCTAACATCGCAGGCGTGGACATCCTTTCTCCGTCCGGCGGCGGTGCATTGCCTTGGCCGTCCGCCGCGCGCTTTTTCCTTCTTCTCGTACGCTGCGCTCCCTCGTATTTCCCGAGGCCGGGATGCTGAAACTCATCCAGCGCGCCGGCCAGTGGTTGTTCCTCAAGGTCGAGCGGGTGTTCAACCACGCCTTCGGCGAGGACAACAATCCGCTGTACTACCTCGGCGCGATCACCTATTTCCTGTTCTGGATCGTGCTGGGCAGCGGCCTGTACCTGTACATTTTTTTCGAGACCGGCGTTGAGGAAGCGAACGCATCGGTTGAGTATTTGACGCACGAGCAATGGTACTTTGGCGGAGTGATGCGGAGCCTCCACCGGTATGGCTCCGACGGCATGGTGCTGGGAATGCTGCTGCACCTGACCCGGCATTTCGTGTTCGATCATTACCGCAGCTTCCGCTGGTTTTCCTGGGTCTCGGGCATCGTGGTGCTGTGGCTGGTCTATGTCTCCGGCATCAATGGCTACATGCTGCCGTGGGATCGCCTCGCCCAGTTCGTGACCGTCGGCACCGCCGAATGGCTTGACTGGCTGCCGATCTTCAACGGCACGCTTATTCGCAATTTCATCTTCGAGGGCGCGGTCAACGACCGGCTATTTTCGCTGCTCTCGTTCCTTCATATCGGCTTCCCACTGGGCGTGCTGGCGCTCCTGTGGATCCACACCCAGCGCGTACCCGGCGCGAAGACCATTCCGCCGCGACCGATCATGGTCTGGCTCGGCGCGTCGCTCGTCGTCTTGTCGCTCGTGAAGCCGGCGCTGAGCCAGGGAGCGGCCAACTTGTCCACGGTAGCTTCGACAATCGAGCTCGACTGGTTCTACCTGCCGATCTTCCCGCTGTTCTACAAGTGGTCAGTGCGCGAAGTGTGGCTGCTGGTGGGCGGCGCAACCTTGCTGTTGGTGCTGCTGCCGTGGCTGCCGCCCAAATTCCGCCGGCGCAAGGACGAGTTCCACCTCATCATCCACCCCGACAACCGCATTGTTGCGGGACGCGAGGGCGAAACGGTGCTTGAAGCAGCGCTGCGCGAGGGCATTGTGTTCCCCTTCGACTGCCGCAACGGCGGCTGCGGCGTCTGCAAATGCACGATCACCTACGGCAGCGTCGACTACGGCATTCACCAGGACGAAGCGCTGACCGCAGAGGAAAAAGCGGCGGGTAAGGCACTGGCCTGCTGCGCGGTGCCACTGTCCGACCTGGAACTGGAATACGTTCCGGTGGGTCCGTTAGGCGGGCTCCAGGTCCGGCACCATCGCGCACGGGTCGAGTCGATGGCGAGGCTGGCCGATGACGTGATGCAAGTGCGCTTGGAACTCATCGACGAGGATCAGCTCAGGTTCTACGCCGGTCAGTACATCAACATACTGCTGGACGATGGCCAGAAACGGAGCTTCTCTTTCGCGACCGCCCCCCACGAAAGTACCGCAATCGAGCTGCAAATCCGCTTGATACCGGACGGCAAGTTCACCACGCACGTCTTCAATGTGATGAAGGTTGGCGATATCGTCGAATTCGAAGGCCCGCTGGGTTCGTTCTTTCTCCGCGAGGACGGCGACAAGCCGATCATATTCGTCGCCGGCGCGACGGGGTTCGCGCCGGTCAAGAGCATGCTGGAGCACGCTTTCCACATGGGCGTGAAGCGCAGAATCGTCCTCTATTGGGGCGTGCGCTCGAAAAAGGACCTGTACCTGCCCGACTTGCCGCGGCAATGGGCGACCGAGCATCCGAACTTTACCTTTGTGCCCGTACTCTCCGACCCGCGGCCTGAAGACCGCTGGAGCGGCCGCACCGGCCTCGTGCACGAAGCGATCCTGCAGGACTATCCCGATCTGTCGAGCTATCAGCTTTACGCCTGCGGCTCGGTCAAGATGGTCGAGGCCGCGCACCCCGCGTTCGCCGCGCATGGCTTATCCCAGGACGACTGCTTCTCCGATGCGTTCAAGCTGGTGCCGCATCTCGAGCGCTCGTCGGCGTCCGCCGACATGGTGAAGCTGGGAGGCAGGGCATGAGCGCCGCCGGGCCGATCCCAAGGCGCTCGCTCCCCCTCGGGGGGACGGCGCATAGCGCCAAGGGGGTCCCTCAATGAGCAAGGTCCTCCGTTACGCCGCACAGGCGGCGCTCTACGCCGCCTTCGTCGCGTTCATCGGATACTTTTCGACGTCGCCGCACTACACGCACCTGCCGCCCGGCGAGGGGCTGCTCAAGCTGTCGTTCAGCCACGCCGGAGCGCGCAAGGAAGCCTGCCACGAGCGCTCGCCCGAGGAGCTTGCCAAGCTCGCGCCGAACATGCGCGCGCAAACGGTCTGTGCGCGCGAGCGCGCTCCAGTGACCGTCGAGGTGGCGCTCGATGGCGCGCCGCTCTTCCGCGTCATCGCACCACCCTCGGGGCTGGCGAAGGATGGCACGTCTACGGTCTATCGCCGAGTACCGGTCCCTGCGGGCCAGCACCGCATCAGCGCCCGCCTCGCCGATGGGCCGGACGGCGCCTTCAACTACACGAGCGAGACGACCATCGACCTGGCGGCCGGCCGCGTGGTGGTGATCGACTTCAATCCGGCGAAGGGCGGGTTCGTGTTTCGCTCGTAGGGTCGACTGCGCCTTTTCCGGTCCTTAACGCAGATCAAACTCATTTCCGCCACGGGCTTGTAGCATGACGGCATCGAGCCATGGCGATCACGAATACTCTTTCTGCCGGTGCAACGACGCCGGGACCCGCAACCCGTCCAACCGTCGCTGCGCGCCGCACCTTGCAGCGCGCCCTGCAGCGCGTCGAGCACACGTTCGACTTTGCGTTCGGTGCGCACGCCAACCCGTGGCGACACCTCGGCGCGGTGTCGTTCTTCCTGTTCTGGATCGCCGCCGCAACCGGCATCTATGTGTATGCGGCGTTCGATACCAGCGTCGCGGGAGCGTATGCCTCGGTCGAGCGGATCACGCATGATGCTTGGCCACTTTCCGGCCTCGCGCGGAGCCTGCACCGCTATGCTTCCGACGCGTTCGTGGTCGTCGTGCTGCTGCACCTCGCGAGGGAATGGATCAACGGCCACATTGCCGGCTTTCGCTGGTTCTCGTGGCTCTCCGGTGTGCCGTTGTTGTGGCTGCTGTACGCATCGGGCATCGGCGGTTACTGGCTGGTGTGGGACCGACTCGCCCAGTTCAGCCTGATCGCCACGACCGAGTGGCTGGACTGGCTGCCGTTCTTCGGCGAGCCGCTTGCGCGCAATTTCATCACCGGCGGCTCCGTCAGCGACCGTCTATTCTCGCTGCTGATCTTTTTGCACATCGGTATCCCGCTGACGTTGCTGCTGGGGATGTGGGTGCATATCCAGCGCATCAGCCGGCCGCGGACCCATCCGCCACGCGCCATCGCGCTCGGGTTGCTGGCGGCGCTCATTGTCCTGGGGCTGGCGACGCCCGCGCTGAGCGACGCTCCGGCCGATCTTGTGGCGGTGCCGGTCGTGCTCGACCTCGACTGGATCTATCTGGCGATCCATCCGCTCCTCTACAGCTCATCGGCGGCCACGCTGTGGGCGCTTGCGGGCGGCGCGACTCTCCTGCTCGCATTGCTCCCGTGGCTACCGCCGCTCGCACGGCCGCCAGTCGCGCGTGTCGATCTCGCCAACTGCAACGGCTGCGGCCGGTGCTTTGATGATTGTCCGTATGCGGCGGTAACGATGCGGCCGCGCACCGACGGCAAGCCACTGCCACGACAAGCTGTCGTCGATCCCGATCTTTGCGCGGCGTGCGGCATCTGTGCCGGCGCATGCCCATCGTCGACACCGTTTCGCGGCGTCGTCGACCTGGTCACCGGAATCGACATGCCGCAACAACCTGTACATGCGATGCGGCAAGCGCTCGAGCGCGCCATCGTCGCGCTGCGCGGCGAGACGAAGATCGTCGCGTTCGGCTGTGATTGCGCCGCCAACGTGGATGCGCTGCGGGCGCCCGACACGGCCGCGCTGTCGCTAATCTGCACCGGCATGCTGCCGCCGTCGTTTGTCGAATACGCATTGCGCAGGGGCGCCGACGGTGTGCTCATCACCGGCTGCCGGGACGGCGACTGCGCATACCGTCTGGGCAATCGCTGGACCGAGGAGCGGATGCAGGCCGAGCGCGAACCACATCTGCGCGCCACGGTGCCGGCCGAGCGGGTGCGCATCACGTGGCGCGGCCCCTTCGATGGCAAGGCACTTCGCACCGAGATCGACCTCTTCCGCGCTGCGCTGCGCGGCCTTCCAGCTTGGACCCGTAACGGACTTCGCTCACCCAAACGCAAGGAGGCGGCCCATGGCTAGCCCGCAGTTGTGGCGCGTCGTCATGCCCGGCGTCGTGATCGCGTCCGCCGCGCGCAGAGCGCTCGCAGTCGAACCGCGTTATGCGCTCGAGATCCCTGGCGGCGCCCGCAGCGCGCTGGCCGCGCGCTGGCTGGGCCTCGGCATGGTCGCGCTGATCGCCTCGGGCGTGCTGTCGATCCTGCTGGTATTCTCGCGCACGCCCGGAATGCAGAACCTTTTACCGGTCGCTGACTTCTTCCATGTCGCGCTGGTGGCGCACGTCGATCTGTCAGTGCTGGTGTGGTTCCTCGCCATGGCCGGGATGGTGTGGACGCTGAACAGCACCCCGCGCGCGATCGGCGTCGGGAAGCTCGGCTTCGGGCTTGCCGCAGTCGGCACCGCGGCGATCGCACTGTCGCCGTTCTTCGGGCAGGGCCGGCCCGTGATGGCGAACTACATCCCGGTGCTGCGCGACCCGTGGTTCCTGATCGGACTGATCACATTCGCCGGCGGTGTCGCGGTGCTCGTCCTGCGCGGGATGGCGACCGCGGCCAGAGTCGGCACGCGTCTCGACGGCGGCGATGCGTTGCGCTTCGGTGTGAACGCATCGCTGGTGTCGACCGCGGTCGCGCTACTGGCGTTCGCCTGGTCGTTTGCGGCGGTACCGGCCGCGCTGGATCCCAAGGCGTATTACGAACTTCTATTCTGGGGCGGCGGACACGTGCTGCAGTTCACCTGGACGCTGCTGATGCTCGTCGCATGGCTCTGGCTCGCCGACGCGAGCGGCGCCCGCGTGCCGCTTTCACCGCGAGTGGTAACGCTGCTCTTCGGCATCGGACTCGCGTCCGTATTCGTCACGCCCGTGATTTATCTTGCCTACGATGTCGACTCGGTCGAGCATCACCGGCTCCTCACCTGGCTGATGCGGTTCGGTGGCGGGCTGGCGATTCCACCGGTTGCGCTCGCCGTGGCTTGGGCGAGCGCCCGTTGCAGGACCGTCACCTCCGACGCGAAACCACTGCGCGCGGCGCTGATCGCGTCAATCGTGCTGTTCGGTGCCGGCGGCCTCATCGGCTTTTTGATCAATGGCAGCAACGTCAAGATCCCGGCGCACTACCATGGCTGCATCGTCGGCGTCACCATCGCGCTGATGGGGCTCGCGTACCTGCTGCTGCCCGCGCTCGGCTACGCACGGCCGTCGGTGCGGCTTGCGACGCTCCAGCCGTATCTCTATGGGGGTGGCCAGTTGCTTCATGTGACGGGTCTGGTGTGGTCGGGCGGCTACGGCGTGCAGCGCAAAGTGGCGGGTGGCGAGCAGGTACTGCGTACGACACAGGAGATCGCCGGCATGGGGCTGATGGGACTCGGCGGCCTGATTGCGATCATTGGTGGCGTGCTGTTCGTTTTCATCGTGCTGCAGGCGATCTGGCGTGGACGCAGCGCCTGACAGCCAGCGTAACTTCGTGATCGCCGAGCGCGAATCGGTGCAACGACTGTTGCGCATGCTGGCGACGACCGGCGTGGCGCTGATGCTGGTCGTGATCGTCTCGAGCGCGTATCTGCGGCTTGCCCAAGCGGGTCTGTCGTGCGCGGACTGGCCCGCGTGTTACGGCCGGGTGACCACACATGCCGCCGATGCCGTCACCACGGCACAGCGCACCGCGCGACTCGCCCACCGTATTGCCGCGAGCGCGGTCGGCGCGGTGCTGCTCGCGCTGCTCTTGGTCGCCGCAGCGCAGCGTCCGCGGCTCAAGCGGCCGACTGCCCTCGCTGTCGCCGGGCTGCTTGTCGCGCTGGGACTCGCGACACTCGGCTCGGTGCTGTCAGAGGCGACCCCCGGGGTACTACTGCCTGCGGTGACGCTGGCCAATCTCACGGGGGGCTTCGCGCTGCTCTCGCTGCTGTGGTGGCTGCGGCTTACCACGCTGCCGTCGCAACTGCCGATGCCGGATCCGTCCGCCTGGGTCAAGTTGCTCGCAGCGCTCGCGT
>JANXZT010000100.1 GCA_025355395.1 Betaproteobacteria bacterium | reverse complement strand
CAAGGATCAAGGCGACGTCCGCGGTCCCGAATTCGCCATTGATGTCCTCCATCTCGAACACCTGTTCGTAGGGCACCTCGGCTTCCGCCAACAGCACGTTCATGTGTCCTGGCATGCGGCCGGCCACCGGATGAATGGCGTACTTCACCGTGACACCTTTCGCCACGAGCTTCGCCGCGAGCTCCTTCACCGCATGCTGGGCACGCGCAACCGCGAGCCCGTAACCCGGGACAATGATGACCGTCTCGGCATTGCCCATGATGAACGCGGCGTCGTCCGCGCTGCCCGACTTCACGCTCTTCTGCGACGCATCGGTGGCGACTGCGCCCTCTTCCGCTCCGAAGCCCCCGAGAATGACGCTGATGAACGAGCGGTTCATCGCCTTGCACATGATGTACGACAGGATTGCACCCGAAGAGCCCACCAGCGAGCCGGCGATGATCAGCATCGGATTGTTGAGCGAGAACCCGATGCCCGCCGCAGCCCATCCCGAGTAGCTGTTCAGCATCGAGATCACTACCGGCATGTCGGCCCCGCCGATCGGAATGATGATCAGCACGCCCAGGAGGAAGGCGAGTCCTGCCATGACTCCGAACGCCAGCCAGCCCCCGCCGGTAAAGAACCAGATGCCAAAGCCGATCATCGCGATCGCAAGCGCCAGGTTGATGAAATGCTGGCCGGGGTACACCACCGGCTTGCCACTGATGCGGCCGGAAAGCTTGCCGAACGCGATCACCGACCCCGAAAACGTAATGGCGCCGATGAAGGTGCCGATGAAAAGCTCGAGCTTGTTGCCGGTCGGGATCGGGACGGGCAGGCCGAAGGAAGCGGGATCGTTGACGGCGGCCACCGCGATCAGCACCGCGGCCATGCCCACCAGCGAGTGGAACGCCGCGACGAGCTCCGGCATCTGCGTCATCTGCACGCGGCGCGCGATCACCGCGCCGATCGCCCCGCCGACCGCGATGCCCGCGAGGATCATGCCGACATTCCTGGTGGTGGAATAGACGAGCGCCAGGGTCACGATCACTGCAAGGGCCATGCCCACCATGCCGAAGAGATTGCCGCGCCGCGCCGTCGAGGGATGCGACAGACCTTTCAGCGCCAGGATGAAAAGTACCGATGCGACGAGGTACCAGAGGGCGACTTGATTGGCAGTCATGTTCGGTATCTCCCGGCAGCTCGATCAGTGCTTCTCGGAAGGCGCGGCCTTCGGCTCTTTTTTGCGAAACATCTCGAGCATGCGCTGGGTAACCAGGAATCCTCCGAACACATTGACCGATGCCAGCGCCACGGCGAGCACGCCCACCCAGCCGCCCCAGTCGAAGACCACGGGACCCGCGGCCAGCATGGCGCCCACCAGGATGATGCCGGAGATCGCGTTGGTCACCGACATGAGTGGCGTATGCAGCGCGGGTGTCACGCTCCATACGACGTGATAGCCGACAAAGATCGCCAGCACGAAGATGATGAGGTAGAAAACAATCGGATCGACGGCTGCGGCCATGGGGGAAAACCTCTCGTGGACACGGGGCGCGCACCATACGCGCCCCGAACAGCAAACCTATGTACGGGCGACGACCTGCCCGTTGGCGCAGACGAGCGTTCCCTGCACGATCTCGTCATCCTTCGGTATGCTGAATTCACCGGACTTCGCATCGAGGGAAAGCGCCAGGAAGTTCAGCACATTGCGGGCGTAAAGCGCACTCGCGTCGGCGGGAACGGTCGCCGCCAGATTCCCAATGCCGATGATCTTCACCCCGTTGCGCACTTTGATCTGCCCCAACTCGGCGCCTTCGATGTTGCCGCCCTGCTCGATGGCGAGATCGACCAGAACCGCTCCCGGTTTCATCGCCGCCACCGTTTCGGCCTTGATGAGCTTGGGGGCCGGACGCCCGGGAATGAGGGCGGTCGTGATCACGATATCCATCTGCTTGCAGCGCTCATGCACGATGCCGGCCTGGCGTGCCATCCATTCCGGTGGCATGGGCCGCGCGTAACCGCCCACGCCTTCCGCGATTGCGCGCTCCTCGTCGTTGGCGTAAGGCACGTCCATCCACTTGCCGCCAAGCGATTCGACCTGATCCTTGACGGAGGGCCGCACATCGGAAGCCTCGATCACCGCGCCAAGACGTTTCGCGGTGGCAATGGCCTGCAGACCCGCCACGCCGACACCCATCACCAATACCCGTGCGGCCTTGACCGTTCCCGCGGCCGTCATCAGCATGGGCATGAAGCGGCCATACTCCGCGGCCGCGAGCACAACCGCCTTGTAGCCGGCGATATTGGCCTGCGACGAGAGCACATCCATGGCCTGCGCGCGACTGATGCGGGGCAGCCATTCCAGTGCGAAGCCGGTGACACCGGCCTTCGCATACGCCGCCGTCGCCCCGGCGTCGAACGGATCGAGGAGCCCGATCAACATCGCTCCGTGCTTCAGGAGCGGCAACTCATCCGTCGAGGGACCACGCACCTTGAGCACGATGTCGGCGCCGAAAGCCTCCGGCGTGCTCACCATCCGCGCGCCGACCGCGGCATACTGGTCATCGGGAATGCTCGCCGCGACACCGGCGCCGCGCTCGACGAGGATCTCGTGCTTGCCGCTCGCCGCCATCTTCTTGACGGTTTCGGACGTGGCGGCGACGCGCGTTTCACCCGCACGGGTTTCGCGTGGTATGCCGATCAACATGACGGGGTCCCCAGAAAGGCGCCGGCGCCCGTGCGCGGGCTAAGGCTTTATTTACCGCACGTAATCCTGCCACAAACCCGGACAACGTGCCGTGCCCGAATGCAAACCGGCAGTGCGCGCTACAGCAGCTCGGCGATGGCCCGGCCAACGTCCTCCGTGCTGGCGGTGCCCCCCATGTCAGGCGTTCGTGGCGCCCGGGGATCGGCCAGCATCTTCTCGATGGCATCGACGATCGCCTTACCGGCCTCGGGATGGCCCAGATGATCGAGCATCATTGCGCCGCTCCAGATCTGGCCGGTCGGATTGGCGACCCCTTTGCCGGAAATGTCCGGCGCCGAACCGTGAACCGGCTCGAAGAGCGACGGGAAATTGCGCTGTGGGTTGATGTTGGCCGAAGGCGCGATGCCGATCGTGCCGCAAACCGCGGGCCCGAGATCGGACAGGATGTCGCCGAAGAGATTCGAGCCCACCACCACATCGAATCGTTCCGGCCGCTGCACGAAATGCGCGGTCAGGATATCGATGTGGTATTGATCAATGCGCACCTCGGGATAGGTCTTGGCCATGAGCTGGAAGCGCTCGTCCCAATACGGCATGGTGATCGAAATGCCGTTGGACTTGGTGGCCGACGTGAGATGGCGCTTCGGCCGCGTGCGCGCCAGGTCGAACGCGAATTTCAGGATGCGATCTACACCCTGGCGGGAAAAGATCGATTGCTGAAACACGATCTCACGCTCCGTGCCTTCGTACATGCGACCGCCCACCGAGGAATACTCGCCCTCGGTGTTCTCGCGCACCACCACGAAATCGATATCGCCCGGAACGCGATTGGCAAGCGGCGACGGGACGCCGGGCATGAGTCGGCACGGGCGCAGGTTGACGTACTGGTCGAACTCCCGGCGAAATTTGATGAGCGAGCCCCAAAGCGAAACGTGATCGGGCACGATTGCGGGCCACCCCACGGCGCCGAAATAAATCGCGTCGTGATGCCGGATCTGCTCGAACCAGTCCTCCGGCATCATCCTTCCGTGCTGCGCGTAGTACTCGCAGCTCCACGGGTAATGGTCCCACTGGAACTGCACACCGAACCGCCGTGCCGCGGCTTCGAGCACCCGCAGGCCCTGTGGGACGACTTCACGTCCGATCCCGTCTCCCGGGATTACGGCAATCCGATGCGTTGTGGCCATGGCAGCGATGCCTCCTTGGCGCCAATTCTAGGTTAACCTGACCCGCCGACCAAATGCCGGAGGCGCATTGCGCTCGATTGTTCTTGTTGGCCTGCAGTTCGCGCTGCTTGCCGCGATGGCGTGGCCCCGCGTCGGCGCGGCCTCACATCCGGTTGCATTCGCGGTGATCGCGGCCGGGGGGCTGCTCGGCATTTGGGCGCTCGCGGCCAACCGTCCCGGCAATTTCAACATACGCCCGCTGCCGAAGATCGAGGGACGATTGATCGAAAGCGGTCCGTATCGATTCGTGCGCCATCCCATGTACCTCGCGGTGCTGCTGGTGGCGCTCGGACTTCTCATCCGGGATCCGGTGTGGTGGCGGGGCGCCGCGCTGCTGATGCTCGCATTCGTGCTGCATCTCAAGGCGGCCATCGAGGAAGTCGCACTCACGAAACTGCATCTGGGCTACGCCGCGTACCGCGAGCGCACCGCGCGCTTCATTCCGTTTCTGCGGTAGCGCCATCCGCGTCACGATCCGCGCTTCGCGGTTGCATCCCCGGCCATGCCGGGGCGCCTGCGTGCGGGCTCATCCGTCGGTGCAATAGCGCGCCATTGGCGTCGCCGTCAAAGTGCACGCACGACGCCCGCCATCCGGCGCGTCACGCTCGAGGTTGGTCACGATGCCCGCGCCCCGTCGCACTCATGGAGGATTCCATGCAGGAACCGCAATACTGGATCGCAGTAGTAGCACAGGATCGCGCGGAACGCGCTCGTGCTGGCGCCTATGCCGAGCTCAACCAGGGTCGCCCGGGAGTGCTCGAACGGGTGCGGGCGGGCGACGGTTTCGTTTTCTATTCGCCGCGCACCTTCGACCCGAAGGGCGAGCCGCTGCAGGCCTTCACCGCGCTCGGCGATGTGACCGACGGTTATCTATACCGCGTCGAGCAGGAGGATGGCTCATCGGCCTTCCGGGTGGCCGTCGATTATCGGCCAAGCACCCCTGCACCGATCAAGCCGCTCCTCGATCAACTTACCTTCATTCACAGCAAGCAGCACTGGGGCGCGTGCTTTCGGTTCGGCGCGCTGCGCATCCCTGCCGGCGATTTCGCGCGAATTGCAGCGGCGATGGGTGGCTCCGATCATGCGGGGGAATCTTCAAGCAAGCCCATCGTAGCGCAGGAGAATGTCGCGTGAAAGCAGGGCTTACGGCCGCGACATGGCAACTCCGCCGGCATTTCCGCGGTGTCGATCCGACGCAAGCGGGGGAGCCCGGATGAGCATTGGGCGGGGAGCGTCACGACGATCTCGACCAGCGGCCTCCGGTGCGCTATGTTGGCCGCATGGACGAAACCCGCGTGTCAGGATCCCCGGGCCCGGCCGGATCAGGCCCGGCGGCTGCGCGGCGGTTTCCCCCCGTGCATTGGCAGTGGAGCGCCTTCGGTTCGCTGCAGCCTTCGGAGCTCTACGCAGCACTTGCGCTTCGCGCCGCCGTCTTTGTCGTCGAGCAAGGGTGCGCATTCCTGGATCCCGATGGACATGATGCCAACGCGCATCATCTCCTTGGCTGGCGAGCGGCCCCGGCCGGAGGGCACGAAGCGCTCGTCGCTTACCTGCGCGTACTGCCACCGCGACAGAAGTATGCGGAACCCTCCATCGGCCGGGTTATCACCCATCCCGGGTATCGAGGCATCGGGCTCGGCTGGGCGTTGATGGAGGAAGGGGTGGCGCGCACTCGTGCCGCGTTTCCCGGTTTCGCCATTCGCCTCGGCGCGCAGCAACATCTGCGCCGGTTCTATGAAGGGTTGGGATTCGCGCCGGCGTGCGCGCCCTACGACGAAGACGGCATTGCGCACATCGAGATGCTGCTGCCCGCGCTTGCCAGCGGACGGCCGCGGGAATAAGTAGGGTCAGAGACGACTTTCCCCACCATCGTCGCTCGCCAAAGTGGCCAGCGCGAAAGTCGTCTCTGACCCTACTTACTGGTCCCGCCCTCCTTCACCCGCAGGATGAGCACATTGCGCTATCATGCGCGCCACTCCTAACCGCGCTCATGAAACAGACCTTCCTCGATTTCGAGCAGCCGATTGCCGAGTTGCAGGCAAAGATCGACGAGCTGCGCTATGTGCATGAGGACTCCGCGGTCGACCTTTCGGATGAGATCAACCGGCTGCAGAAAAAGAGCCAGCAGCTCACCCGCGATATCTACAGCAAGCTGACCTCGTGGCAGATTGCGCAGGTCGCGCGTCATCCCCAGCGCCCCTATACCCTCGATTACGTCGGCGGCCTTTTCGGCGATTTCCGCGAGCTGCATGGGGACAGAGGCTTCGCCGACGATGCCGCGATCGTCGGCGGACTCGCGCGATTCAATGGACAGCCGTGCATGGTGCTCGGGCACCAGAAGGGCCGCGATACCAAGGAAAAAATCCGCCGCAACTTCGGCATGCCGCGGCCGGAGGGTTACCGCAAGGCGCTGCGGCTCATGAAACTGGCCGAGAAGTTCGGGCTGCCGCTTTTTACCTTCATCGACACGCCAGGCGCCTATCCTGGCATCGGCGCCGAAGAACGCGGGCAGTCGGAGGCGATCGGGCGCAATCTGTACGAGATGGCCGGCCTGCGGACACCGATCATCGCCACGGTGATCGGCGAGGGTGGGTCGGGCGGCGCACTGGCCATCGCCATCGGCGACCTGATGCTGATGCTGCAGTACTCGACCTTCTCCGTCATTTCGCCCGAGGGATGTGCGTCCATATTGTGGAAATCCGCCGAACAGGCGCCCGCGGCCGCGGAAATTCTCGGCATCACCGCCGCACGATTGAAGCAACTGGGATTGATCGACAAGGTGATCAACGAGCCTCTGGGCGGCGCGCACCGTGATCACGCAGCCATGATGGTCTCGCTCAAGAAATCGCTGACCGAAGCGCTGCGGCAGATGCAGGACCAGCCGCTCGACGCGCTGCTCGAGGCGCGCGAGGACAAGATCCTCGGCTACGGGAAATTCAAGGAAATCCCGACCGGCTGAGCCGGTGCGTGGACGCAACGCCATGGCGCTCGCGAGAGGCGCGCAGACCGAATCGGTCGATCGGGCCGTGCGGTCCGCGCTTACCGAATTCACCGCCACGGTCGCGGCAACATCTGCAGTGCACGCGCCAACATCATCGGCGCCGGTGATCGCCGTCGCGCTTTCCGGCGGCCGCGATTCGATGGTGCTCATGGACACACTGGCGCGGTTGCGAGGCGCGCTCCCGTTCACCCTGTCGGCCCTGCATGTGCACCACGGGCTCTCGCGCCACGCCGACCACTGGACGGAGTTTTGCGCCAGTCAATGCGAACAGCGCGGCATTCCGCTGGTGATCGAGCGCGTGACGATTTCGCGACGCGGTGGCATGAGCCGGGAAGCCGTCGCACGCGAGGCGCGCTATCGCGTGTTGATGGGTGCGCGCGCTGATGCTGTCGCGCTCGCCCATCACGCCGATGACCAGGCCGAAACGGTGCTGCTGCAGTTGTTGCGCGGCGCCGGTCCGCATGGCGTCGCCGCAATGCCTGCCCGTCGGCGACGCGGCCGCGAACCGCTGCTGCTCCGCCCGTTACTTCATCTGCCCGCAGCGGCCATTGCGGCCTGCGCCGGCGCGCGCGCCATCCACTTTGTCGTGGATGAATCGAACGTCGACACCGCGATAAAGCGCAATGCGCTGCGGCATGACATCGTGCCGGCGTTGCGCGAGGCTTTTCCCGGTTATCCCGCTACGCTCGTGCGCGCCGCGCGACACCAGGCGGAGGCCGCCGAATTGCTCGACGAGCTGGCGCGCCTCGATGCTGCAGCCATCGCGTGCGATGACGCGGTGTTCGGACTTGCGCTCGATCGTGTTGCCTTTGCCGCACTGGCGACATCGCATGCGGCGCGCGCCCGCAATCTGATGCGCTGGTTCCTGCGCCGGCACGACCTGCTCCTGCCATCCACCGCCCGGTTGGACGCAATCATGGCGCAATGCCTGCATGCCCGCAGTGATTCCCGAGTGCAGCTCCGCCATGACGGCGCCGAAATCGGCATGCATCGCGGCCGGATAGTCGTGCATGCGCCGACAGTTGCGCAAACCTTCGCGTTCCCCTGGCGCGGTGAATCCGCGTTGGCGCTACCGGGTGGCACGCTGCTTTTTGGCGCAGCGAAAGGTGCGGGCCTCTGCGCCAGCCGCATCGCGGATGGGCCGGTTGTGCTGCGGTCGCGACATGGCGGCGAGCGTCTGCAACTGGCCCGCAACCGGCCCCGACAATCCGTTGCCACACTGTTTCGAACCCAAGGTATTCCCGCCTGGGAGCGCGGCAGCTGGCCGCTGGTATGGTGCGGTGAAACTTTGGCGGCCGTACCGAAGCTCGGCGTGGACGTCGCGTTTCAGGCGGGCGAGGACGCCCCTGGCTACGTATTGTGCTGGCTTCCGGCGCCTCGCAGCCAACCCGCGGCCGCACTCTTGCCGGCCCCGGATTTGGCGCCGTCGCAACCACCCGCGCGCGGTTGACAGTGACCGCCATTGGCGGGCTTAATCACTGCCTTCCCGTCCGGCATCACCTTGCGATTCCGTCTTTCGAAGGAGGTTCAGATGAGGCTCAAGCTCGCCGTTGTCGCCGCCGCGTCGATGCTGCTCGCGGCCGCGGGTGTTGCCCACGCGCAGCAGCCGATTGTCATCAAGTTCAGCCACGTCGTCGCCGTCAACACGCCGAAGGGCAAGGGCGCCGAATACTTCAAGAAACTCGCCGAGGAACGCACCAACGGCAAGGTCAAGGTCGAGGTCTACCCGA
>JANXZT010000089.1 GCA_025355395.1 Betaproteobacteria bacterium | reverse complement strand
TCATCAACGATTCCGAGTTCGTGCATGTCCTTGCATGAATAAACTTGTCCGCTAGAGATAATTTCTTCCGCTCGCCGTGAGCCTACACGCCTGCTGAGAAAACTAAGTGCCCCCATTCCGGGAAACATGTTGAACAATACTTCAGGGAACGACATCGTTGAGCTGCGTTCAGCGATGATTATATCCGCGGCCAACGCTGCCTCAAATCCTCCGCCCAATGCTTTTCCCTGAATAAGCGCGATTGTGGTGATGTTTGCACCGAACCCGTCAGCGCGGCGATAGATATTGTCAATGCACAAATGCGCATACTTGCCGAGCGTCGCACTGTCTTTGCGCATGATCGCCGGGATGAACATATTCAAATCGCCACCGAGATTGAATACTCCCGGTGTTCGACTGGCGAAAACTACGTAAGTGACCTGCTCTTCGCTGCCTTTGTCATTGAAATAGCCTTCATTGACTTCAAGGAGTTGTTCGGAGCGGCGAATCTCATCGAGCAAGTCCGAGTTAAAACACGGCCGCGGGGACGGATCCATCCACGAAAAAAGTGTCTGAATCTCGCGGTGGAACTCCAACTGCAGCTGACTGTAGGCGCGTGCAGTCGGAATTTTCGGAAAGTCGACAACTGCCTGCATTTTCTATCTCCCCGGGGTTCAGCTTTGCGTACCCTGATGCCCGTGCGGGGCATGCTCGAGAGAAAATCCTACGTGGTTTCTAAGATTTTGCAACTCGTTGTAGGAAACAAGCGCGATTGCCAGCGTGAAATTCGCCCAAATTGCAACGCTCGCCCACGACTGTGGCGAACGATTGTTCTATTCTTTAATTGTGGGCGGGGCGCCGCAGCCCGACGTTAGGCTAGCGTGACGCGCGCCCGTTGAGGGCGCCGAGGGGCTAATCTTGCAAATCGGCGCGGATCGCCTCGATCTTCACCATATCCGAGAAGAACGCATCCACGCAATGCGGATCGAAGTGCTTGCCTCGCTGCGAGCGCATATGCTCGACGGCCTCGTTAACTGACCAGGCACGCTTGTAAGGGCGTTCGCTGATCAACGCGTCGAAGACGTCCGCCACCGCCACCACCCTGGCCACCACCGGGATATCCTCGGCGTGCAGGCCGTTGGGGTAGCCGGTGCCATCGTATTTCTCGTGGTGGCCCAAAGCGATGATGGCGCCCATGCTCAAATACTTGGAGGGGCTGCCCTTGAGGATGTCGTAGCCGATGCGGGGATGCGCCCGCATCACTTCCTGCTCGGCGGGCGTCAAGGGGCCGGTCTTGAGCAGAATGGCGTCGGGGGTGCCGATCTTGCCGATGTCGTGCATCGGCGCAGCGACTTCGAGAACGTGGACTGTTTCATTGCCCAGTCCCATGTTATGGCCGGTCAGGGCGGAATACTTTGCCATCCGCATCAGATGATTGCCGGTGGTCTTGTCCCGGAATTCGCCGGCCTTCGCGAGCTTGGCGAGCGTCTCGAGCTCCCGTTCATGGATCTCGGCCACTGACTTGTCGACTTGGTACTGCAGCACCCGCGCCTGATCGGAGAGCACAATCTTGTGCCGGCGCAGCTCCAGCAGATTGACGCAGCGGGCGCGCGTCTCATGCTCGTCCAGGGGTTTGATCAGGAAATCGGTAGCCCCGGCCTCCAGGGCGTCGTAGCGAATCCGCCGGTCGTCGACTACGGTGATCATCACGATCGGGACGTCCACGCAGTGCGGCAGGCCGCGCAACTGCTTGATGAGCTCGATGCCATCGAACTCCGGAAGCTTGTAGTCTGTCAGCACCATGTCGACGCGGTTGTTTCGCGCGAACTCGAGCGCTCGGCTCGGCGTGTCGAACAACTCCAGGCTGAGGCGGCTGTCGATTTGGCGGACGATCTCGGCGAGCAGCAAACGGCTGCTGAAAAGGTCGTCGATGATCAACACCGTGTTCCGCTGTGCACGCGCCAGCGCGATCTCGGAGACGACTCCAGCACCGGCGCCGGCCGGGCGGGGCTGCGCAACGGACATAGGGATTTCCCTTGGAGGATCGGACGTAACTTATTGACGCAAATGGCACATGGGTAAAGCAATAGACGTGCCTTGGGGCGCCGCGAACGATCGAATCGCCTCGGCCGGTGCCGTCGGAGCAGCGGGTCTCGGCCACCCAAATGCAAAGGGCCAGCCTCGGTTATCGACGCTGACCCTTGATTCCTATGGTCGGGGCGAGAAGATTCGAACTTCCGACCCCCTGCACCCCATGCAGGTGCGCTACCAGGCTGCGCTACGCCCCGACGAAAACCATCAATTATAGCGGGATCACTCCGTCGGGCCTAGGAGCTGCCGTATTTGCTCCAATTCCTGCCGTATTTCCGTCAGATCGGGGACAGCATTACTCCCACCGCGTGTCCCGTTGGCCCCGGCCGTGGGCCCCGAACGCTCGCGCACGACGCCGGCCAAGCCCGGGCCGGGGTCGCTCTCCAGCCGATGCCGCGCGCCGTTGATGGTAAAGCCTTGCTCGTACAGGAGGTCGCGAATGCGGCGGATAAGCAGCACTTCGTGATGCTGGTAATAGCGCCGATTGCCACGGCGTTTCACCGGTTTCAACTGCGCGAATTCCTGCTCCCAATAACGCAGCACGTGCGGCTTTACAGCGCACAGCTCGCTTACCTCGCCGATCGTGAAATACCGCTTGGCGGGGATGGGCGGGAGTTCGGCCTTAGCTCGGTTGTGTTCCGGCATGGTTCGCCGCTTCGACCATTGCCTTCAGTTTCTGGCTGGCATGAAAGGTCACAACGCGCCGGGCTGTGATCGGAATTTCCTCCCCGGTCTTGGGGTTGCGGCCCGGGCGTTGCGGTTTCTCCCGCAACTGGAAATTTCCGAATCCCGAGAGCTTGACGCTGTCGCCCGCTTCGAGCGCAATGCGTATCTCCTCGAAAAAGCGCTCGACCATATCCTTGGCTTCGCGCTTGTTGAGGCCAAGCTGCTCGAACAGCAGATCGGCCAATTCGGCTTTTGTCAAAGTCATCGGGGAATCCTACTGACGCAAGGCACCGTCGAAGCGGTCAATGACGACCCCCAACAGGCTGGCCATGATGGCCTCAATTTCAGCGTCCGTTAAAGTACGTTCAGTATCCTGCATAAGCACAAGAATCGCAACGCTTTTTTTGCCATGTTGAATTCCCGGCCCGCGGTACACGTCAAACAACCGGATCGACTCCACTGCGGATGGATGGCTCGCCTTCAGCGCGTCCACCACTGCCTGCGCCGGTACGCCCTCGTCGACGATTACGCTTAAGTCGCGCCGCACCCGTGGCAGACGCGAAACGGGGCGCGCCAGGGGCACGTCGATCGACTCCAGCGGGGCCATGTCCACCTCGAACAGGATCGGCGCGCGGGGGAGTTCGAAATGCCGTGCCAGCCGCGGATGCAACTCGCCCAGCCACCCAATGGCTTGCCCATCGAGCAACACGCGCGCACTGCGGCCCGGGTGCAATGCGGGATGCGCGCCGGCGACCGTGGTCAGTTCAACGGGCGATACGATGGATTGCAAATCACTTTTGACATCGAAGACGTCGATCGGGCGATTGAGCGCGCCCCATTGCTCGGCCATGGCGTCGCCGTAGGCAAGGCCGCCCAGGCGAAGGGGCTGGCGGACGCCGTGGTCGGTTCGCTCGAAACAGCGGCCGGTTTCGATGATTCGAACGCGATCCTGGTGGCGCACGAGATTGGTCCGCAGGGCTTCGATCAACCCGCCGGCTAATGTCGTGCGCATGACATCGAGGTGGCTGGCGATGGGATTGAGCACGCGGATCGGACGCTCTTCGGGTGTGCGGTCCGGGAAAAGTGCTTCTTCCCAGCGCGCGCTCACAAAGCTGAAGGTCACGACTTCCTGCCAATCACGGGCGGCGAGCCGTTGCTTCCAAGTGATCGCGGTGCGACGGGTCTCAGGAGCCGGCAGCATGTGCTGCACATGGGCAGCCGGTTGCGTCGGAATGGCATCGTACCCGTACAGCCGGGCGATTTCCTCGACGAAGTCCTCTTCGATGGCGAGGTCAAAACGATAGGAGGGCGGTGTCACCCGAAAATCGTTGCCGGTTCGCTCGAATGCAAAGTGAAGCCGGGTGAAGAAATCGGCGATGACGTCCGGTGCAATGGCAACCCCCAGGAGCCGGGTCACGCGCGACGTGCGAACCCGGACGGATGGTCGCGGGGGCAAGATGCCGGCGACATCGGAAAGCGGTCCGGCGCGCCCACCGCAAATGTCCAAAATCAGTGTCGTGGCCCGTTCGACCGCCGCCGGTCCCAGCGCCGGGTCGACGCCGCGCTCGAATCGGTAGCCGGCATCGCTCACGAATCCCAGGCGGCGTGATTTGCCCCGGATCACGGCCGGATTCCAGAACGCGCCTTCGAGCAAGATGGTGCTCGTGCTCTCGCTAATACCCGAGTGCGCTCCGCCCATGATGCCGGCGAGACCCAGCGGTTTCTGTTCGTCCGCGACCAGCAGGAGATCGGGCTCGAGATCGAGAATCTGCTCGTTCAGCAACGCGAGCGTTTCGCCGGGACGGGCAAAGCGAACGACGATATCTCCCTGCAGTTGTCGATCGTCGTAGGCGTGCAATGGTTGGCCCAACTCGACCATGACGTAATTGGTGACATCGACCACGGCCGAAATCGGCCGGATACCGCTGCGCTCGAGGCGTTCACGCATCCATGCGGGCGTAGGTGCGCGGGCATCGATCCCCTCGATTAAGCGGCTTGCAAAGCGCGGGCAGGCCTCGGCGTCCTCGATCCGCACGTGGCGCTGCGCAGTAGTGGTCACGGCCGCCGGCAGGGCAACGGGCGCAGACAAACGCGCGCCGGTGATCGCGGCGACTTCCCGCGCAATGCCCAGGAGCGACAGACAATCGGCGCGGTTGGGCGTGATTTTCAGCGTAAGGAGCGTGTCATCGAGCGCGAGTGCGCGCCGCAGATCCGTACCCACTACCGCATCGGTCGACAGCGTCATGAGGCCTGTTGCGTCGTCGCCAATGCCGAGCTCTTTCGCCGAGCACAGCATGCCGTGCGACTCGATGCCGCGCATGATCGCGCTCGTGATTCTGACGGGGCCCGGAAGTACCGCGCCAACCGTCGCATACGGCACCAGCATCCCGGCAGTGGCGTTGAGCGCGCCACATACGACCTGCACCGGCGCGTTCGCCCCGTAATCGACCGCGCACACCTGCAGGCGGTCGGCGCCAGGATGTGGCGTCACCGCATCGATACATGCGACCACCACGCCGCTGAAAGCCGGTGCGGCGGTTTCGGCGGTTTCGACTTCGAGCCCGGCCATGGTCAGGGTTTCCTGCAATGCCGCCGAAGACAAGGGCGGGTCGACCAGCGTGCGCAACCAGCGTTCCGAGAATTTCACGATCGATTCCCGGCGATGTTGGCGCATGGCCGCGGTCGTCGGGGGCGCCCCTGGATAATCCGCGCGCCCATGGCAGTCACGCAGCGCAACATCTGCGTACGGCTGCGCATCTCAGGAAAACTGCTTGAGGAACCGAAGATCGTTCTCATAGAACAACCGGAGATCGTTGACGCCATAGCGCAGCATCGCGAGCCGATCGGGCCCCATGCCAAAGGCGAACCCTTGATAGCGCTCGGGGTCGATCCCCACCGCCTTCAGAACATTGGGATGAACCTGCCCCGACCCGGCGATCTCCAGCCATCCGTCGCCAAAGCTCATGTCGATCTCCGCGGAGGGTTCGGTGAACGGAAAGAACGAGGGTCGAAACCGCACCTTGAGATCGTCACGCTCGAAAAAATATCGAAGGAACTCGGTAATGACGGCCTTGAGGTCGGCAAAGGTGACGTCGGTGTCGATCCACAAGCCCTCGACCTGATGAAACATCGGCGAGTGCGTGGCATCGCTGTCCACCCGATACACTCGTCCGGGCGCAATGATCTTGATCGGCGGCGCGTGCGTTTCCATGTAACGCACCTGAATCGGCGAAGTGTGCGTACGCAACACCTTTCCGCCCTCGACGTAGAATGTATCCTGCATCGAGCGGGCGGGATGATTTTCAGGAGTATTTAGCGCCGTGAAATTGTGGAAGTCGTCCTCGATTTCAGGCCCGTCGGCGACCTCGAATCCAAGTGACCGAAAGAGCGTTTCCACGCGGTCGAGCGTGCGGGTGAGGGGATGCAATCCGCCGCCGTCCTGGCCGCGGCCCGGGAGCGAGACATCGAGT